>DATMZL010001664.1:0-4744 GCA_035607075.1 Polyangia bacterium | reverse complement strand
TCGCGCTGCTGTCGGCGTTCGTCGGCCTGCACTTCGCGGGCGTGCCCGCGAACCTGCTGTCGATGGGCGCGATCGACTTCGGCATCCTGCTCGACGGGGCCGTCATCATGGTCGAGAACGCCTATCGACACCTGTCGGAGGAGCAACCGCCGCCCGAGGAAGTGCCCCACGTGGTGGCGGCGGCGGCGAAGGAGGTGGTGCGTCCGACGCTGTTCTCGATGTCGATCATCGCCGCCGCGATGCTACCGATCTTCACGCTCGAGCGCGTCGAGGGCCGCATCTTCCGGCCCGTCGCGCTGACCTACGCGTTCGCGCTGCTGGGCGCGCTGTTCTTCACGATGACGGCGGTCCCGGCGCTGACCGCGGTGTTGCTGAAGCACCAGAGGGTGTCCGAGCAGGAGCCGCGCTTCCTGCAGTGGCTGCGCGCCCGCTACCTCACGTTGCTGCGGATGGCGCTGCGGTACCCGTTCGGGCCGCCGATCGCAGGGATCGGCGTGCTGGCGCTGGCGGTGTCGCTGGTGCCGCGGCTGGGCGCGGAATTCCTCCCGGAGATGAACGAGGGCGACATCCACGTGACGGTCACGATGCCCAGCGCGATCTCGCTGGAGCGTGGCGCCGAGGTGCTCCGCGAGACGCGCCTCGCGCTGCTCGCGTTCCAGGAGGTGAAGGACGTCCTCACCGAGCAGGGCCACCCGGAGGACGGCACCGACGACGAGGCGCCGAACCAGGCCGAGACGTTCGTCATCATGAAACCGCAGAGCGAGTGGAAGACGGGCCGCACGAAAGGCGAGATCGTGGACGCGATGCGCGCCAAGCTGGAGCGGCGTCCGGGCGTCGTCTACAACTTCAGCCAGCCGATCAAGGATCGCGTCGAAGAATCCATCTCCGGAATCCGCGGCCAGGTGGTGGTGAAGATCTACGGTGAGGATCTGCAGGTCATGCACGAGAAGCTGACCGAGATCGATCGCATTCTGCGCGCGACGCGCGGCTCGCGCGACGTCGAGATCTACCGGGCCGGCAGCGCGCAACACATCGTCGCCGACATCGACCGCGAGGCGAGCGCCCGTTACGGCGTCCGCGTTCAGGACGTCGAGCGGACCGTCGAGACGGCGTACGGCGGGCGGCTGGCGACCGACATCTGGGAGGGCGAACGCCGCGTCGGCGTCCGCGTCAGGGTGCCGGTCGCCGAGGAAGGCGACGCCGCCAGCGTCGGACGACTGGACGTCCCGATCGGCGGCGCCGGCGGCGGCGAGGCCGGCAACGGGCCGGGGCCGCGCGTCGCCCTGTCGGCGCTCGCCACACTGAAGGTCGCGCGCGGCCGCACCCAGATCAACCGCGAGCAAGGCGGCCGCTTCCTCGCCATCAAGTGCAACATCGAAGGGCGCGACATGGCCACCTTCGTCGGCGAAGCGCAGGCGCGCGTCGCCCGCGAGGTGAAATTGCCCGAAGGCATGTACCTGACCTGGGGCGGCGAGTTCGAGAACCAGAAGCGCGCGATGGCGCGGCTGGCGATCGTGGTTCCGGTCTCGATCCTGCTGATCTTCGTGCTGCTCTACGCGACGTTCAACGCGGTCCTGCCCGCGCTGGTCGTGTTGCTTGTCGTTCCGTTCGCGACCGTCGGTGGCGTGTTCGCGCTGTACCTCACCAACACGGTGCTGTCCGTGTCGGCGGCGGTCGGGTTCATCACGCTGTTCGGCGTCGCCGTCATGGACGGCGTCCTTTTGATCACGTACGCGCGGCAGGCGCGCCTGCGCAACCCGGACAGCGAGGACGCGATCATCGAGGCGGTTTCACAGCGGCTGCGGCCGGTCCTCATGACCGCGCTGCTCGCGTCGCTGGGCCTGCTGCCCGCGGCGCTGTCGCACGCGATCGGCTCCGACACGCAGCGGCCGTTCGCAATCGTGATCATCGGCGGCCTCGTTTCGTCGACGCTGCTGACGATGCTGCTGTTGCCCACGCTCTACAAGCTGGCCGAAACCTGGTTCGGCTCGCGCGGCAAGCTGGGGCTGGGCATGGCTTCGAACGACATCCCCACCGAAGCGCCGATCCAGAACGGGCCCGTCGACCCGACCTTGCCCAGCGGCTCGACCTCCAATTCGTAGGCGCGGGGAAAAAATTCGGCGTGCACGTCGACGTACGGGGCGATGTGCGGCGTCGCCTGGATGCGCAGCTCGAACGCGAGCCGCGCGCCGGCGTCCAGGCGCGTCGACGACTGCGGGCTGGGGATCGTCTCCGCCCGGAGCGTGAGCGGCACCAGCGCCGCGCCGGCCGCGCCCGCGATCGCGAGCCGCGGCGAGATCCGGCGACGGGCGGTGACGGCGAGGCTGAGCGGGAAGCGCTGCTCGCGAACCGTGACCGACGAGAACGTGCCCTCGCTCGCACCGAGCATCCCGGCGGTCGCCGCGAGACCGAACCGCCGCCACCCGGCGATGGCGCGAAGCTCGAAGCCGACCGCGGGTCCGACCTCCTGACCAGGTCCCGCGTCGACGCGCGCCGCGACCCCGAGGTCCAGCCAGCGCGACGAGGCCGGCGGCGGTGGCGGCGGCGCGGTCGCCTGGACTGTCGGGCCAGCCTGCGGCGGCGGCGGCCCGGGCGGGACCAGCGGCGGGTTGAGCGCCAGCGCGATGAACACCGCGGCGGCGCGCGCGCGCTCGTCGCAGTCGCGCGCCGGATCGGCGTACTGCTGGACCTGCCCGGCGGCGGCGACCGAGAAGCGATCGCCCAGATCGACCACCTTCGGAGTTTCCGAAACGCCCGGCTTTGCCTGGGTGTCGCTGCCCAGGGCCGATCGCAGCGCCGTCGCCACCGCCTCCGCGCCCGGACATTCGCCCGTCACCGCGACGAGCGGCGAGCCCGCGGCCAGCAAGCCGAGCAGCAGACTGAGGCTCATCGGACCTCGGCCATTCTCAAGGAATTTGATCCAGCCCCATCGCGCCTGGGCATATCGTATCGGTAGCTTGCGGGCCCCGTCTCCCTTCTGCTCGATGCTTGCCGCCTGCGTCGCGCTCGGCGCCACGGCGTGCGGCCGACACGTCCACCTGGGCAGCCTCGCCGACGGCGGCGACAGCGGGGGCGGTGATGGCGGCGGCGGGATCCTCTGGCAAGCGACCTTCGAGCCCGGCGATCTCTCCGAGTGGATCGGCGACGGAAACGGCGGCATCTACATGGACGCGCGCGCCACCGCGCCGGCCGCCAGCGCGGACGTCTCGCACCGCGGCCGCTTCAGCGGCGTCGCCGGGTTCGCGCCGATGGGCCTGACGTCGTGGAGCTATCTCTATCGCGATCAACCCAGCCCTTCCGACGCGTATTACGGCGCCTGGTTCTACATTCCCGCGACGGTGCAGATCGGGTCCTGGTTGAGCCTGCACCACTTCGGCTACCGCGCGGCGGCCGATGCGGCCGACACCATGCCCGTCTGGGACTTCCACGTCTACCCGACCGCGGACGGCAGCCTGGCGGCGCGCCTCTACGAATCCTCGACCATCAAGAACTTCGAGCAAACCGCGCCCGTCCCGGTTCCCCTCGCGACGTGGGTTCACTTCGAGATCCTCTACCGAAAGGCCGCCGACGCGACCGGTGGGATCACCGCCTGGCAGGACGGCGTCCAGATCCTCGACCTCGCGAACGCCCTCACGGCCCCGACCGAGTGGGTGCAGTGGGACGCGGGCGGTGGGTCCAACGACATCACGCCGGTGCCGGCTTTCGTGTACATCGACGACGCGACGATCAGCCTGTCACGCGTTGGCACCGGGCTTTAGTCGCACCTTCGGCAACTACTTCGGAAACAGCGCGCCGATCGCGTCGTAGAGCTTGTCGCCCATCCAGGTGTAGCCCATCACGTTGGGGTGGACGTTGTCGCTGCTGAGGTCAGCCGACGGTAAGGTGCTCAGGTCGACGACGATGACGTGCTTGCCGGCGGCGGCGCGCGTCTGGACGACGCCGGGGATGGCGGCGTTGTACGTGGTCACCGCCGAGCTCGCCAAGGGGAGAGGAATGACCTTCGTCACCACGATCAGCGCGTTCGGCATCCCGGCGATCAGCTTGTCGAGCAGGGCGCCGAGCTGGGTGGGGGCCATGGCGGGACTGGCCGTCGACGTGTTCATGTACATGTCGTTGGTGCCGATGTGCACGATGATGATGTCCGACGGCATCGACAGCGTATTGTTCTTGGTGATCTGATCGGAGATGCCTTTGATCGTGATCCCGTTGGTCGACTCGTGGCGCCGCGGGAAGGTGACACCGTCGACCGTCGTGGGCCCGTTCATCAGCGTGCCCGTGTAGGTGATCTTCTGTTGCGCCATCAGCGCCTTGTGGAACAGCTCGATGCGATACGAGCCCTCCTGATTGATGCCGAAGGTGATCGAGTCGCCGACGGGCAGAATCCGGCAGGGATCGCCGTTGGTGGGGCAGGGATTGTAGCTGCCCGCTCCGCCGCTGCCGGTGGTGCCGCCGCCGCCGGTGGTGCCGCCGCGTCCGGCGACGCCCGTCGTGCCCGCCATGCCCGCCGTGCCGGTTGTGCCGCCACGTCCCGCGTTGCCGCCGCCCGTTCCGCCGCGCCCGGCGTTGCCGCCGGCGCTGCCGCCAGATCCAGTCGCGCCCGCGCCGCCGGTGCTGCCCGCGCTGCCGGTGTTCCCGGCGGTGCCGGTGTTGCCGGCGGTGCCGGTATTGCCGGCGGTGCCGGTAATGCCCGCGGATCCGGTAACGCCGGCGGTGCCGGTATCGCCGGCGGTGCCGGGATTGCCGG
>DATMZL010000886.1:0-2071 GCA_035607075.1 Polyangia bacterium | reverse complement strand
GAAGAACCGCGCGAACCGCGAGTCCTTGGGATCGGGCACCGTCGCGAGCAGCACGCGCACGTTCGGGTAGCCGAGGTTGCAAGTCGCGGTGACGGCGTTCATGATCCGCGCGCACCGATTCGACGCTGCCGCGCCATGCGGCCTTGCGACGCCCGCGAACGTCTCGAGGACGCCGTAGATGTCGTTGCGCGGCGGCGTCGCCGTTTCCTCGGGCGTCGAGGACTCCGTGCTCGACGCGGCCTCCGCTTTCGCCGCTTTCTTGTTCGTTGCGGGCGTGGTGCTCGCAGAGCCACCACCTCGCGATGAAAGCGCAAGGCCGCCGCCTCCAAGCGCCACCACGAGCGCCCCGACGAGGAGAACTCCGCCGAGAGCCGGCCGTTCGTTGGTCATCGCAGTCGCCCCTTTAAGCGTTCCCAATCCCCAACGGTTAACGAAAGCGTATCCCGGATAAGGGATGTGACTTCAACCAGTAAGATGCTTACGCCGCCGTTCGTTGTTCCGGCCGCTCGCTACACAATTAACTGCAGTTCCGCAATTGACGCGGGATCCTCAAGCGGAAGGGATATGATCGCGCTCGTGATGATCGCGCAAATGGGCGCGTGGGTGCGGCTCCTGCTGATTGCGAGTTGCTTCACGTCTACCTGCGCGCGCGTGCCGTCGCCCGTCGACGACGGCCGTGGCGATCGGCGCGCCTATCTGGAAGACGCTGCGTTCAGGCGCAGCGCGATGGCGGCATCTCTCGCGACCACGCAGAACCGGTACGCGCAGGTGCGCCTCGCGCACTACGGGCGCACGGGTGTCGGCGGGTGGGACGCGCTGCCGGAGTGGAACCCGGCCGTCGAGCCGATCGGCGCCGACGAGATCGGGGCGCCCGGCGGCGCTGATCTTCAGGCGCCGCTGAGCGCGCAGGCGAGGCCGCTCGCGATCGGCGACGCTGATCATCTCGCGGACGATCTTTCCGCGCTCGTCCAGCTGGGACGCGCCGCCTTCTTCCGCTATCCCGTGCAGCTCGCGCCCGTCGGCGATCGCAGGATCACGCGCGCGCAGGCTGACGCGACCGGGCTCTGGCGCGACGCTGAGGCGGGCCTCGGTGGCCTGGTGCGCGCCGCGATGGCTGACGGCACCGTCCGCGCCGAGCTGACCTGCGCTTCCTGCCACGCGGCGCCCGACGCCGAGGGCCGGCTGATCGCGGGCACGCCGAACGCGGCGCTCGATCTGGCCGCGATGATGGCCGCCGGCGATCGCGCCGCGCGATCGCTGAGCTGGGGTCGAGGCCGCATCGGTGTCAGTCCGGGCGAGGAGGCGGCGCCGGTCCGCATTCCTGACCTCCGGCCGACCCGCTGGCTGACGCACCTGCAGGCGGGGGGCGCGGTCATTCAGCGCGACCTGGTGGCGCTGGCGATCCGGATCGAGACGTTGATCATCACCGCGCACGACGCGCAGCTGCGACCGCCCCGCGTGGTGGCTCTCGGACTGGCCGCGTATCTCTGGAGCCTCAGCGCCACCGTGCCATCCACCGACGCGCCTCTCACCGCCGACGCGTCGGCCGGTCGCGCGATCTTCGCGGAGCGGTGCGAGAGCTGCCACGCCGGGCCCGGACTGACCGGCCCGCCCCGCGACCTGCGCGCGATCGGAACCGATCCCGCCGCCGGGCTGTCGGCCGATCGCGGCACCGACCACTATCGTGTTCCGTCGCTTCGGGGACTGGCGAGCCGCGGACCGCTGTTGCACGACGGATCGCTGGCCAGTCCCGCGGATCTGCTCGATCCCGAGCGCGTCCAGCCGGGCTTCACGCGCGGATTGCACGGTCCCGGTCCCGTACCGGGGCACTTGTTCGGTTTGAACTTCGATACCGCAGAGCGACGGCGAATCCTCGCGTTCCTCGCAACTCTGTGAAGAAAGGATCGTCATGAGCCATTCGATCGATTCGCGTGCCCGTCGTGGGAGGAAGCTCCTGTGCGCCGTGGCGCTTGCATGCGCCCTCAGCAGCGCCGCCGGCGCCGGCGGTTGCAGCAGCTCGACGCTTCCGAACTCGCCGGGAACCGCGGGGGCGCGCGCGGGCAGCAACGGG
>DATMZL010001628.1:0-5090 GCA_035607075.1 Polyangia bacterium | reverse complement strand
GCGACGTCGTTCAGCTGCTCCTCGGGCAGGATGCCGCGGCCGTAGTCCGGGTAGACGGTGCGGACGCCCGCGACGACCAGCAAGCCCAGGTCCTTGCCCGGGATGCGCGAGACGCCGTGCGTCCCCGCCCGCAGATGGCCCAGCTGCCGCCCGATCTGCCAGCACGCATCCTGCAACGGCTGCGACAACAAGTTTGCGGGCACCAGCAGCGCCGGCGGCGGCCCCGCTTCGATCTCGACGCGCGTGACGACCGAGCGCGCCTGGTAGACGTCGAACGTGTCGTCGACGCCCAGCAACGTCGCGACGCGCGTGATCAGCGCGCGCACCGGATCGTCGGACCGCGCCGCCAGCCGGTCCTGCTTGCTGACGCCCCAGTCCTCCAGCGCCAGGCCGTAGAGGCGCGGCAGCACCTCGGACATCGCGGCCAGCAGCGCCGTCGCGGGGTGGCGCTCGTCGGGATGACGGATGAAGTTGTCGAAGTCGGCGGCGCTGACGCTGCCGGTCGTCTCGGGCGCCCAGCGCACGCGGCTCTCGCGCACCGCGCGCGTCTCTTCGGATTCGGTCAGGCCCAGCGCCACCATCGCCGCCGCCGTCCGCAGCGCGCGACGGCGCTGGCCCGTCCGCTCGCACAGCCGCCGCAGCGCGCGCAGCGAATCCACGCGCAGCGCCTCCACGCGCAGCAGGCCGATGTGCTCCGTGATCGCCTCGGGCAGACGATCGGCCGCCTCCAGCACGCGCGCCAGCTCGGCGCGCGCCTCGACGTCGCCCTCGTGCCCCGACACGACGATGCGCAGCTCGTCGACGGCGCGCCCGTTCGAGGCCAGCGGCCCGCTCCACAGCTTCGCGAGCCGCATGCGGCGATCGCGCGCGTCGGGCGTGACCTCCAGGAAGCGGCCCAGTGCCCCGGCCAGGCGGGACGGCTCCTCCAGCTCGGTCAGGATCTTGTCCAGGCGGTCCATCGCCTGCGCGTTGCTCGGCTGTACGGCCAGCGCGCCCTCGAACGCGTCGGCGGCGCCCTCGGGATCCTCGGCGGGCCCGGCGAGCAGCTCGCCCAGCGTGACGAGGTGCCCGACGCGCGCGTCGCGCTCGCTCTCGACGGCGGCCAGCCGGCGCAGTGTGGCGGCGGCGTTGGACCAGTCGCGCTGGCGCACCAGGCCCCGCGCCAGACCGGCCAGCGACGGCAGATCATCGGGCGTCGACAGCAGCGCGTTCCGGTAGGCGTCGACCGCCTGCCCGACGTCGGCCAGCGCGCGCTCCGCGATGTCGCCGATGCGCGCCCACGCGGCGCCCACACCCTTGGGGTCGGACGATGCCGTGATCGCCAGCCGGTACGTCGCGATCGCGTCGGCCGAACGGCCGATCTCCGCCTCGACCTCGGCCAGCCGGATCAGCGCCGGCACCGACGACGGATCCAGCGTCACCGCTTCGCCGAGCACGCTCGCCGACTCGATCGGATCACGCTCGTAGATCAGATCGGCGAGCGCCAGCAGCCGATCGCGCCGCTTGGGCAGCGGGCCGGCGGCCGCGCGCCGCCGCATCACCTGCGCCAGGCGCTCGGCGTCGCCGCGCGCGCGCAGGATGACGTCCAGGACCTCGAAGTCGGTCTCCGCTTCCGGCTCCAGCGCCAGCACCTCCTCCAGACAGCGGCCCGCCATCGCGTCGTCGCGGACGTGATTGGCGTAGAGCCGCGCCGCCTGCCGGAAACCGTCGGCCGCCCGCGCCGGCGCCTTGGTCAGGCGCGCCTCGCGCGCGTACAGCTCGGCGGCCGCGCGCGCGTCGCCCGTCGCCTCCCGCAGCTTCGCCTGCGCGCGCAGCGCGGGCAGCAGCGTCGCGTCCGCCTCGATCGCCTGCGCGAAGTCCGCGTCGGCGCCGCGCAGGTCCCCGCTCGTGAGATGCGCGTTCCCCAGCTCCCACAGCAGCACCGCGCGCGTCGCCGCGTCGGGCGCCGCCTCGGCGAGCTGGCGCCGCGCCAGGATGACCAGCGGCCAATCGCCCGCGCGCGTCGCCTGCCGCTCCAGCACCGCCAGCGCGTCCTCGGTCGCGTGCGTCTCGACAACCCGGCGCAGCAGCGGCAGCGTCTCGGGCAACGCCTCGTTCGGTTTCGTCGCCGCACGCTCGCGCGCCGTCGCCGCCGCGCGCAGCAACACCGCGCCCGTCGCCGCGTCGCCGCTCGACGCGGCCAGCTTCTCCAGGGCTTGCGCGCGATCGCGATCGCGCCCCAGCTGCGTCGCCAGCGACACCGCTGCGTCCAGCACCGCGCCGTCGGTGGGCGCGACGTCCAGCGCCGCGCGCACCGCCCGCCACGCGCCCTCCGCATCGCCCAGCCGCCAGGCGAGATCCAGCGATCGCCCCGCGTCGGGCGCGCGCTGGCCTTCGGTCAGGCGGGCGAGCTCGGCGACCGCCTGCTCGGCGCCGCGGCCCACCAGCTGATACAGGCGCTGCAGCGCGATGCGGATCGCCGTCGCGCCCGAATGCCGCTCCGCGCTCATGGCGGAGGCGGCCCGCTCGACCGCCACCAGCGCCTCGCGCCGGGCCCCCAGCTGCCACTCGACGATCTCCGCCTGCAGGCGGTACGCCGCCGCCTTGTCGATCGGATCCGCCAGCGCCTGCGCCAGGCTGCCCAGCGTCTCCGCCAGCGCCTCTCCGCGCGCGATCCGCGCGAGCAGTCGGGCGTGATCCGCCAGCGCGGCGACGTTCGCGGGATCCAGCGACAGCGCGCGCGTCGTCGCCGCCAGCGCGTCGTCGACACGCCCGAGCCGCAGCGCATAGATGCGCGCCGACTCCACCGCCAGCGCGCTGGCGCTCGCCGGGTTCGTCTCAGACGCCGCCTGCTTCAGCAGCACCGCCGCCAGCGCCTCCAGCTGCCGCCCGCGGTAGTGCGCGCGCGCCAGCCCCGCCAGCGCCGGACGCGACTTCGGATCCAGCGCGAGCGCCGCTCCGTAAGCACGGACCGCCTCGTCGTCGGCGGCGGCGCGCTCTTCGTAGATCACCGCCGCGCGGTAACACCAGGCGAAGCGCGCTTCGGCGGACAGCTCGGGCAGCTCGGTGCCGAGCTTCAGCGCCGCCTCCGCCGCGACGAGCGCGTCGCCCGCCTTCTCGGCGGCGCGCAGCAGCGCCCGCAGCGCCGACATGCGCCGCTCGCCCAGCTCGGCCCACTCGTTGTAGAGCGCCAGCGCCTTCCCGGGATCCTGCAGGCGCTCCTCGTACAGCGCGCCCACGCGTTCGAACCGCACCGACGTCTGGCGCGCGCCCTCGCGCGCCGCGCCCGCCGGCGATCCCGGTGAACGATCACCGACGGCGGCCGCGCTCGCGTCGCCCTCGACGACCTTGACCAGCTCGCCCCACTGTCCCAGCGTCGCGTACAGCCGCTCGAGAACGTGCGCCGCCGGCGCGTATCCAGGCACCGCGTCCAGCGCGCGCCGCGCCAGCGCCGCCGCGCGCGGTAGATCGTGCGCCGCCGTCTCGGCCAGCTCCGCGGCGCGCATCGCCAGCGCCGCGCGCTCGAACGCGTCGCCGCTGCGATCCACGGCGGCCTCGGCCAGCCGCACCTGCGCAGGCGCATCGCCCGTCCGCGACGCGATGCGCTCCAGCGCGACGAGCGCCACCGGATCGCTCGCCCGCGCCTCCAGCAAGCGGCGGTAGCGAGCCGCCGCCGCCTCGTCGTCGCCCTCGTGATGTTCCGCGAGGTGCGCGCCCAGGCCCGCCAGCGTCCCGCCCCAGTCGCGATCGTTCGTCAGCTCCGCGTGGTGGTCCAGCGCGAGGCGCGCCTTCGTCCACTGCCCCGCCTCTAGATGGTTGGCGACCGACTGGAACAGCAGCACCGGATCGTTGGGATCCGCGGAACGCGCGTCCTCGACGAGCGCCACCGCGCGCGCCGACGCCCCCAGCCGATGCCGGGCCAGCGCCGCCGCCAGGCCCAGCCAGGCCGCGCGCTCCGGCCCCGTCGCCGCCTCGGCCTCCAGCTCGATCGCGCGCGCGAGCGCAGCGTCCTTGCCGACCCGCGCCGCCACCCGCCGCGTCCCTGCCCGGGCGAGCGCCGCCGCACCCTTGCCCGCGTCCTCCTCCAGCGCGCGCATCCACAGGTCCAGCGCTTCGGCCGTCCGCTCCGGACTGGCCTCGGCCAGCGTCGCCAGCCGGCACAGCAACCGACCGCGCTCGCCCGCCGAAGCCGCCGCCGCCAGCCGGCGGTCGAGCACCGACTGCAGCAGCGCCGAATCGCCCCCGCGGATCGCGCTCTCTTCCAGCGCCAGCAAGGCCGCCGTATGGCCGGGGACCAGCGCCAGCGCCTCCTCGATGACGGCCCGCGCGCGATCGCGCGCGCCCAGCGGATTCTCCAGCAGGCCGGCCTTCTGGACCGCGAGCTCGGCCTTCGCCGCCACCGTCCCGGCCGCCGCCATCTCGATGTCCAGCAAATCGATGGCGGTCCAGGGGCTGCCCGCCTCCACAGCGTGCAGGCGCAGCGCGCGCAGCACCGGGCGGAACGTCGCGGTCGGCGGTTCGTCCAGCGCGAGCTGCAGGTGATCCATCGCCGCCGCCAGATCCCCGACACCGTCCTCGAACATGCGCGCCGCGGCGTAACGGAGCGTACCGGCAGCGACGCCCGTTCGCGCGTCCGCCTCCTCGACCATCGCCAGCGCCTCCGCCTCCCACTGCGCGGGCGATCGGGTCAGGCCGCGCCGGGCGTCCTCCGCTGACGGCGGGATGACGGCATTCGGCTGCGTCACCTCGTCGTTGCGACGGCTGGGGGCGGGCGTGTGCGAAACCGAGGACATGCCTTGAAAATCCGCGCCTGACTTTAACACTGGAACCCTCAAAGGGTTCCAGACCTCCGGCGAAGAGGTGGGAGAAGAGCTCGGACGGGCAAAGCCCGATCCTCGCTCACGCGATCCCCTCCGTAGGTACGCTTACACGCTATGAAACGACCAGCCCGCCGGGTATGATGCTTTGCTTTCACACGTCACTGCCGCATGGCCAAGATCATCGTCACAGGCAACGACCAGCAGCGACGCGAGTTCGAGCTCGGTGCCGTCAACACGATCGGGGGCCATCCCGACAACACGCTGCAGATCCTCGACCGCATCGTCTCCAAG
>DATMZL010000248.1:0-2258 GCA_035607075.1 Polyangia bacterium | reverse complement strand
CGCTCCATGAAGTCGAAGTACTTGTCCGACGTGCGGTTCTCCAGCGTGAAGGGCGCGTCGTACTGTCCCACCTGCAGGATGACCAGGTTGTTCCAGGGCGCGATCGCGACGTAGTCGTCGGTGGTCGCCAGGTTCGACTGCGCGACCGGCGCCGCGCCCGCCGGGGCACTCGCTGCGAAGTCACCCGCGAGGCTGAAGAAGACCAGGTTGTCGATCCAACCGCCCAGCTCGAGCCGCGCGCGCCGCAGCAGGAACCCGGGGTTCGGTGTCGTGTTGTCGCTCTTGAAAAAGTAGCCGTCGACCTGCAGGCGGCCGTTCGGAAACAAGACGAACGCGTTGTCCGGGGAGCGCAGGAACGCCGTGCCGTCACTGAACCCGGCGAGCGGTTCGGTGATCAACGGTGCAGCCACGGCGGGCGCCGAGGGGCCGACAGACGGTGCCGGTGTCGCCGGTTCAGGCATTGGGGGAGGCGGCATCACGACTGCCGGGGGCGCCTCGGGGGGTGGTGAGGGCGCCGGCGCGGGGACCGCTGTTTCGGGCGGGCTGATCGGGCCCGGGGGGTGGATTTGCGCGCGCGCGGCCGGAGAAAAAGCAAAGATCAATGCGGAGGCTGCGGGCCACAGGCGGACCTTCGTCGCGGTCAGTTTCATTCTTGGTCTCCCTTCTGCCGCGCATCGTGCAGGAGCCCCGTTACATGAACGTGACGACGACGAAACTTTTTGCAACGAGGAGGCGGGCACGCCGTCACCCGCCCGTCACAAGCGGACGACTAGCTGCTCCCGCGCGAAGCGCGGGTGTGCAGCTATTTCTGCGAAGCGCTCTAGAGCTGCAACGATGCTAGACGCTGAACGGCCTCGGCGAGGCGCGCCTTGTCGGCGCAGACCGTGAGGCGGATGAAGCCTTCGCCCGACGGGCCGAAGCCGGTCGCGGGCGTCGCGACGACGCCGGCTTCGGTGAGCAGGCGCGCCGCGAACTCGATCGACGTGAGGCCCTTCGGGTTGGCGACCAGCGTGTAGAAGCTCGCCTTCGGCGTCAGCACGTCGAAGCCCGCGGCCGCGAGACCGCCGCACAGAACATCGCGCCGTTCCTTGTAGATCGCGCGTTGCTGGGCGACCGGCGCCTGATCGCCGGTCAGCGCCGCGATCGCCGCGCGTTGGACCGCTTCGAACACGCCGGAGTCGACGTTCGTCTTCACCTGGCCGAGGCCCGCCACGAGCTGCGCGTTGCCGCACGCCCAGCCCACGCGCCAGCCCGTCATGTTGTAGGTCTTCGACAGCGAGTGGAATTCGATGCCGACCTCGCGCGCGCCCGGCGTCTCCAGAAACGATCGCGGCGGCGCTTCGTAGTACATCTCGCTATAGGCGAGATCGCTGGCGATGATCACGTCGTATTTCTGCGCGAACGCGACCACGCGTTCATAGAAGCCGGGCGCGGCCAGCGCGGCGGTCGGGTTGTTCGGGTAGTTGATCCACATGATCTTTGCGCGGCGCGCGACGTCCGCCGGGATCGCGTCCAGATCGATCAGGAAGCCGTTGTCGCGGCGCAGGGGCATGAAGTACGGCTCGCCGCCCGCGAAGCGCGTCAGCGTCGCGTACACCGGGTAGCCGGGGTCGGGGCACAGCACGACGTCGCCGGGGTTGACGAACGCGAACGGGAAGTGCGCGATCGCCTCCTTCGAACCGATCACGCAGATGACCTCCTTCGCGGGATCGAACGACAGGCCGAAGCGCGACTGCATGAACGTCGCCGCGGCCTGGCGGAAGATCTCCATGCCGACGTACGAAGGGTACCGGTGCGTCGACGGATTGCGCGCCGCCTCCGCCAGCGCCGCGACGATGTGCGCGGGCGTCGGCAGATCGGGATCGCCGATGCCGAGATCGATCAGGTCTTTCCCTTTTTTGCGTTCCTCGTTCTTGAGCGCGTCGATGCGCGCGAACAAGTAGGGCGGAAGTTCCCGGATCCGGTCGGCCAGCTCGATCTTCATGCGCCGCTTTCTAGCACGGCTCCCCACGCGATCTTTCGGCTGCTATAAGGTCACCCTCGCATGCCTTCATTGCTCACGCTTCCCGTCGGACTGCGCGATCACATAAGAGGCCCGGCGGCCGCGCCGGTGACGCTGGTCGAATACGGCGACTTCGAATGCCCGCAATGCGCGGCGGCGCGGCCGATCGTCGCGCGCGTCGCGGACACGTTCGGTGACCGGCTGCGGTTCGTCTTCCGGCACTTCCCGCTGACCAACACCCATCCGAACGCGCAGC
>DATMZL010001064.1:0-2390 GCA_035607075.1 Polyangia bacterium | reverse complement strand
CGGCCTCTACGCCGCGCGCTCCGACGAAGGCCGCCGCCTGCTCGCCGAGACGGGCCTGACATCAAAGCGGCCGCCCATCGTCTTGCTGCCTGACAGCCGCGCGCTCGTTGACCCGTCCGACGCGGAGCTCGCGGACGCGCTGGGCGTCACCGGCGCGTTCGGATCCACGAGCGCCCGCGAGCCCGAACCGGCCTGCGACGTCGCCGTCATCGGCGCCGGTCCGGCCGGGCTGGCGGCGGCGGTCTACGCGGCCTCCGAGGGGCTGCGGACGCTGGTCGTCGAACGCGAGGTGATCGGCGGACAGGCGGGCGCGAGCTCGCTCATCCGCAACTATCTCGGGTTCCCGCGCGGAATCAGCGGCGCCGAGCTGGCACAGCGCGCGTACCAGCAGGCGTGGCTTTTCGGCGCGGAGTACGTGCTGGCGCGCGCGGTGTCCAGCCTGACAGCCCGGGGTGACGAACGGCTGGTCCAGCTGAGCGACGGCACGGTGCTGCGCGCGGCCAGCGTGATCGTCGCCAGCGGAGCCCGCTACCGCCGTCTCGAGCTTCCGTCGGTCGAACGCCTGGTCGGCGCAGGCGTGTATTACGCGACCGTGTCGGACAGCCGTGTGCTCAAGGGCCACGACGTCTTCGTCGTCGGGGGCGGCAACTCGGCCGGCCAGGCGGTCGTGCATCTGGCGCGGTACGCGCGGCGCGTGACATTGCTCGTGCGCGGCGATCGCCTGGCGACGCAGATGGCCGACTACCTCGTGAAGGAGATCGAACACCTGCGCAACGTCGAGGTTTACGTGGGCATCGAGATCATCGACGCGCACGGCGGCTCGGCGCTCGAGAGCATCGTCGTGCGGGATCGGCCCCGCGCCGTGACGCGCACGCTCCCCGCGAAGATGCTGTTCGTGCTGATCGGCGCCGCGCCGCACACAGACTGGCTGGACGGCACCGTGGCGCGCGACGAGCACGGCTTCCTTCTCACGGACCGCGATCTCGCGCGCGCCGGGGCGCCGTGGCCGCTTCGTCGCGCCCCGTTTCCGTTCGAAACCAGCCTGCCGGGCGTGTTTGCGGCGGGCGACGTGCGCAGCGGATCGAGCAAGCGCCTCGCCGCCGCCGTCGGCGAAGGGGCGGCGGTCGTGACGTACATCCACGAGCACCTGGCCGCGCGCGCGACGGACCGGCTGCATGCGGCGGGCAGCGCCACGGCAGGCGCCATCAGCGAGACCTCCGTCCACGCGACGTGACGTTCGCCCACCACCGCGGCGTCGATCTCGCGTCGAGCGCGCTTGTCGGTACCACCGCCGCCCACCGCACGCTCGCCCGCGCCCTCGGTCTGACGCTGCTCGCGCCCGCGTAGCCGTTTACAATCCGTTGCGGAGCCCGCCGAAGAATTCGCGCACGTCTGCGAGCCAGTCTTGCGGCACGGTCATGACCGCGTAGTGACCGCCGTGCGGGTACTCGGTCCAGCGGACGATGTTGTTGCTCGCCTCGCCGTAACGCCGGATCGCGATGTCGCCGTCCTGGAAGACCGAGACCGCGGTGGGCACGCCCGAGTTGGCCTTCGGCGCCCAGGCACCCGGATCGTGCGCGTTCTCGTAGTAGAGCCGGATGCTCGACGCTGCGGTGTCGGTCAGCCAATAGATCAGGAAGTTCGTCAGGAACCGATCGCCGACCTCCTGCGGATCCATCAGCTGGCTGATCCAGGCCATCAGCCCCACCGGTGAGTCCGCGATGGCGTACGCCACCAATTGCGGCTGGTTGGCTTGCAGCAGGTTGAATCCGAACTTCACGCGCATGAAGTCCTGCATCATCGCGAGACGCGCCTTCTCGGCCGCCGTGAAGGTCGCCGCCTCCTCGTCGCTGACCTGTCCCATCGGCATGAAGCCGATCGTCGCCGCGTTCAGATGGATGGCGATGACGTTGTCGGGCGCGATGCGGCCGATCTCCGGACCGATGATCGCGCCGGCGTCGCCGCCCTGGACGGCGAACTTCTTGTAGCCGAGCCGACCCATCAGCTCGATGAACGCCCGACCGATGCGCAGGTTGTTCCAGCCCGCCGTCTTCGTCGGTCCCGAGAAGCCCGCACCCGGCAGCGACGGGATCACGACGTCGAACGCCGGCGTCGCCTTCCCCCTCTGCTGCGGTGGATTCGTCAGCGGTTCGATGTGATCAATAAACTCGACGACCGAGCCGGGCCACCCGTGAATGAGCAGCAGCGGCGTCGCACCAGGCTGCTTCGATTTGACGTGGATGAAGTGAATGTCCTGACCGTCGATCTCGGTGACGAAGTTGGGCAGCGCGTTCAGCTCCGCCTCCTTCTTCCGCCAGTCGAACGCAAGCGCCCGCCGCGACAGCTCCTGCATCTGGCGCAGCTCGGGGCCGCCGTAGCTCTGCCCCTCG
>DATMZL010001394.1:0-6179 GCA_035607075.1 Polyangia bacterium | reverse complement strand
TGCGGGACAGCACTACCTCATCGTGATGGCCGATCCGACGTGGCGCGCGAACTACATCGCAGCGCTGAGGCGACTGCTCGCGTTGTGGGATGTGGGGCGCGTGCAGGGCTGGATCGATACCTTCTCGGCACAGATCGAGAGCGCCGTGGAGCAGGACCCGCACCGGACCAGGAGCATGGACGATCATCACGAGGCGGTGGCGGAGATGCGGCGAGTCGCCGCCGATCGGCCGGCCTACATCGCGAAGTTTCTCGGCTGCGAAGACGGCAGCGGCGACGCGAGCGACGCCGACGGCGACGGCTTCGCGTGGTGCAACGACTGCGACGATGCAAACGCCGCCGTCAACCCAGCCGCGGTCGAGATTTGCGGCAACGGCATCGACGACAACTGCAACCGCTACGCCGACACCCAGGACGGCTGCCCCGCGATGTGACTTGCCTCCCTCAGGGATCGATGCGATCGAAGAACGCGGTCAGCGCGTCCCACGCCGCAGCTGGATTCGTGACCAGCGCCAGGTGCGGGCCGTCGATGTCGGCGATCTCCAGAGATGGAAGCAGGCGGCGGATCTCGTCGGCGCGGCTGGCGGGAATCACGCCGTCCTTGCGCGCGCGCAGGTAGAGGAGAGGTACGGGACAGGCGGCGAGCGCCGCGGTCGCGTCGATCGACAGCGCGGCGCGCGCCCGGCACGCGAGCGCCTCGGTGCCCGCGAACGCGTGAGCCTCGGCGAGCAGGCGGCGCACGTCGCGCGTTCCGTAGCCGCCCAGCAGCGCCTTCGCGCGCGACGCCGCCGGATAGAACCGGAACAGCGCGCGCGTGGCCAGGCGGTGGGTCCAGCGCGGCAGGTACGGCACGGGGGTCTTCACGAACGACGCCGCCAGCACCACGCCGCGCAGTCCGGGCGGCCGCTCGGCGGCGACGAGGAGCGAGAGCGGGCCCGAGAACGACCACCCGAGGAGATGGAACGGGCGATCGGTCGGGAGCTGCGCGCGGACGATCGGGAGGAGATCGTCGTAACCGTTGTGCGGGCCGGGCGGATAGCCGACGGCGATCGTCTCGATGGTGAGCGGCGCGGCGGCGCGCAGCGGGCCGAACAGCTTGTCGCTGCCGTCCATCCCCGGCAGCAGCACCAGCGTACGCGCGCGCGTCGCCACGCGCGGTCAGCCCCAGACGTACGCGGCGATCCCCGCGGCCGGGATCGCGAGGATGGCGCTGCCGATGAGCAGGATCACGAGGACGAGGGGATGGGGCACCAGTGGCACGACGAACGCCCCGGCGAACGCGGCCACGGCGGGCACGACGGGCACCGGCCAGGCCGGCAGCCGGTTCGACGCGAGGTAGTTCGCGCAGATGAGCGCGCCCGCGACGCAAATCGCGGACGCGGCGCCGACGCCCGCCCTCATCAAGAACATGTTGCGCGGATCAAATTCATCGTCCTCGTTCCAGGGCGAGATCTTCCTGAGGATGAAACCGACGATGAAACCGATCGGAACCAGAATGGGGGAGGCGAGCCAGAATCCGGGCATGGGCGTCAGGCAGACCCCAATCGTTGCGGCGAGCATCGCGACGAAGACGGACATCTCCTTCCAGTCTAGACGGTTCGCGAACGGCCCCGTCGCGTGGCGACCCGGATCAACATCCGCCAAATCAAGTTGGGCTGCGGGCTAGCAGGTGGGGCGCTACGATCGCGGCGTGACGACACGCCGCGGGCTGTTGTGGGGCGCTCCGGGAGGCGTGCTCTTTCTGGGGAAGGCTGGACTCACCGGGTTTCCGAAATCGTTGGTGATGGATGTAGCGGGGAAGGGCGCGGACTGGCCGACCGATAGTTTGCTATCTCCGACCTTACTCAGGCAGCTGGCCGAGGAGACGCGCAAGATGCTGGCGACGCTGACACCGAGCGAGGAGGCGGAACTGCGTAGACGCTTCGGCGTCGGCTGACGCTAACGAGGCTTCGGACCCCTCACCCTTACCCTCTCCCCGCTGGCGCGGGGCGAGGGCAAACCACTTCAATGGATCGTCGGTTGCGGCATGGACGAAGAGTGTCAAATCAAGATGGGGTTGGGGGCGAGTTGTTCGATGCGTTGCAGGACGTGTTTGGCGGAGATGACGCGGGTGAAGACGTAGAGGGCGGCGTGGGGGGCGTCGTCGAGGACGGACTCGCCGACGCGGAGGGTCTTGCTGACGGCGAAGAGGATGCGGTGGGGGAGGCCGGCGCGGACCAGCTCGACGCGCTTCCATACCGCTTCGCGGCTCCAGAAGCCGAGCAGCTCGAAGTGGACGCGGGCGCCGTCGCGCGCGCGCACGAACGCGAGATCGGGGACGCAGACGCCCGCGCCCGGCAGGTCGAGCACGGCCGGCTCGCGGTCGATGCGCCAGCCGCTCTCCAGGCGTTCGAAAGCGGCCACGAACGCGGCGAGATCGTCGGGAAGCGGGGGCGGCGCGGTGGCCGCGTCACTTGCGACCGCGGCGCCGGCGGCGCGAAAGCGAAGCGGGCGCCTGTCGTTTCCCCATCGCACATCCGCCTCGATCGACCAGCGGTCGCACCCGGCGATCGTGGGCAGCGCGAGGCCGAGCTGCAGGCCGTAGCGCGTGCCGCCTTGAAACAAGCTGAGCGGCCCGTCGAGCGCGATGGTGTAGCCGCCGTCGGACGCGGTCACCACCGGCAAGAGGCGCAGGAACTTCAGCGTGCGGAACACCTGGCGGTACGTCCCCGCGTCGCGCGCGCGCACGTGGGCCACGATGCGCGTCGCGCGCAGCAACACCGCTTGCGCCTCGGCCAGCTCGAAGCCGCCCGCGATCGCGGCCGGCGGCCGGGCCGCGAACGTGAGCAACCGCTGGCGCGCGGGCCGATCCCCGTAAAGGCCCGCCTCGATCGCGTCGACGGTCGTTCCGCGCTCGTGCGCGGCCGCCGCCAGCAGCGCGCCGCGATCGAACGGCTCCGTCGCGGACGCCGCCCGTCGCGCCGCGGCCGCGCGCCGGAAGATCTCGCGGCGCAGCGCCGCCGCCGTGTCGCTGTCCGGCTCCTCGAAGCTGCAGCCGTCCTGGATCAGCTTCATGACGGCCGCGATCAACCGCCGATCGCGCTGGGGCGGATCCGCGTCGGCGGCGCGCGCCTCGAGCGCGTCGTCCAGCTGCTGGCGTGTCGACCCCACGCTGGTGCGCGCGACGTCGGAGAACGTCGCCGCCAGGGCGGCGATGCGCGCGCGCCGCGCGTCGTCCACGGGGATCAAGCGCAGCTCGTCGCCGCGCCGGCGCGCTGTCACCAGATCAGCGGTAAGCACTGTGGTCGCGCCGCCGCGCGCTGGTGAAGGTTTCCGTCGTCGACGCCGTGACGAGCTCGTAGAGCAGCGCGCGCTTGCCCGCGCGCGCCCGCAGCACGCGTCCGAGCCGTTGCACGTGCTCGCGCACCGACGCGCTGCCCGACACCACGACCGCGACCGCCGCGTCCGGGATGTCGACGCCTTCGTTCAGGACCTTCGACGTCACGATCGCACCGTAGCCGCCCTCCGCGAGGCCGGCGAGGATCTCGCTGCGCTCGCGCACCCGCGTCTCGTGCGTGATGATCGGGACAAGGAAGCGCCGCGAGATCTCGTATGCGGTCGCGTTGTCCTGCGTGAACAGCAGCGTGCGATCGTCGCGGTGCCGGTCCAGCAGCAGCGCGACGTAGTCCAGCTTCGCCGGCGCCGCGAACGCGATGTCACGCTGCCGCCGGTACGCGGTCATCGCGCGCCGCCCGTCCTCGCTGCGCGCCGCGCGGATCACGAAGTCCGACCAGCCCGACGGGCTGGACATGCGGATGCCGTTCCGCGCGATGAAGTCGCGGTAGATGCCGCGCGCCTCGTCGTGCGCCCGCCGATCCTCGGGGCCCAGCTCCACCGTCAGGCGCACGGTGTCGTACGGGGCGAGGTAACCGCCCGTCGCCGACAGATCGACGATGTCCTTGCGGTAAACGATCGGGCCGACCAGCTCGGCGAAGTCGGCGTGGCGCCCGTCGGCGCGCTCGGGCGTCGCAGTCAGGCCGAGGCGGAATGGCGCCACGCACGCGCGCGCCGCCAGCGCGTACGCCGGTCCGGGCAGGTGGTGGCACTCGTCGAACACGACCAGACCGAAGCGGTCGCCCAGATGCTCCATGTGGATGTGCGCCGAGTCGTACGTCGATACGGTCAGCGACTGCACGTCGTACTCGCCGCCGCCGATGATGCCGACCGGGACGCCGAACGTCGTGCGCAGCACGTCGTACCACTGGCGCACGAGGTCCAGCGTCGGGGCGATGACCAGCGTGCTGCGCCGCTTGTCCTCGATCGCCAGGCACGCGACCCAGGTCTTGCCGGCACCCGTCGGCAGCACGACGACGCCGCGGCCCTGTTGCGCGCGCCACGCGGCCAGCGCCTCCGCCTGATACGGCCGCGGCTCGCGGTGCACGCGCGCGCCGAGCGCGAGCTCGCCGTAGCGGCGCGCGCGATCCTCGACGGCGTCGTCGTCGCGCCCGAAGGCGCGGCGCACCGCCGCGTAGGCGGACGCCGGTG
This sequence comes from Polyangia bacterium, assembly GCA_035607075.1. GTDB lineage: Bacteria > Myxococcota_A > Polyangia > Fen-1088 > Fen-1088 > JADGRB01. The sequence continues at coordinate 1,656 of DATMZL010001394.1, read as the reverse complement.
CACGGAAGCACGCGGTCCGCGGATCCCACAGGCAGCCAGGCGGCGCGGGCGCGCCGGGCGGCAGGCCGGTGACTTCGATCGTACCGCCTCGAAACTGCAGCGTTGGCAGTGCGTCGTTTCCTTCGTCTATGCCGCGCCGAAGCGGTGCTGAAACGCCGCGATCGTCTGGGCGGCGGCGCCCTCGACGCCCATCGTGCCGGCGTTGACGACCAGATCGTAATTGTTGGGATCGCGGATGTCGGCGTTGTAGTGCTGGCGGTTGAACGCGACGCGCTCCTCGTCGATGCGCAGCACCTTGGCGCGCGCGTCGGTCTCGGACAGCTCGTCGCGCGCGGCGATGCGGGCGACGCGGACTTCCTGCGGCGCGATCACGCGCACGCGCAGCGTGGTGTTGCCGTCGAGCAGGAAGTGCGCGCCGCGCCCGACGATCACGCCCTTGCCGTGGCGCCCCAGCGTCAGCACCACGTTCGACAGGTTGCGCAGGTAATCGGACGGCGCGAACACGCCGCGCTTGATGAGACCCGCGACCCATTCCGCGATGCCGTCCTGCACGCGTTCGTCCAGGGTTTCGACGACCTGCTGGCGGACGTGCGCCGCCTCCGCGATGTCGTGGATCAGCTCGTCGGAGTAGAAGCGAAATCCGAGTCGGTCGGCGACCATTCGACCCATCGCCGCACCGCGCGCGCCGTACTGACGCGAGATGCAGATGGTCGGGCGCTGCACGTTTCCCTCGACCCCCTTGCGTTCGCGGATCCGGCGTTCCTCTTGCCAGAGCAGGATCTGCTGATCCACGAAGTGATCGATGCTGCCGATCATGACGGGGACCCTCGGAGGGTCCCCAGACCCCCCCGCGATGAACTCCGGGCGGCGAAGCCGCCCTGCGTTCGACACGTCATGCGTCACCTCCCGCGAAAGGGGTCAACGCTATCGGCAGAGCTGCGGTGGCGTCAAGCAGTCGATCGCGTAAATTTGGCCCGTGGACCACGTGCTGCGAACGACCGCTTCACCGACGCAAGCGAACGACTGGGCGCTGGTGCTGACCGCCGCGTCGATCCAGCACCGCGTCGACGAGCAGAACGGCCAGTTCGTCGTGGTCGTCGATCCGGACGACGCGGCCGCGGCCACGGAGGCGCTGGACGGCTTCGACGCCGAGGGCGCGACCGAGCAGCAGCCGCCCGCGCCCGATCTCGGCTGGAGTCCGCTCGGGCTGCTGTGCGCCATCGGGTTCGTCGCGATGTTGCTGGTGACGGGGCCGCGCGCCGGCGGGTCCGCGTGGTTCGCGGCGGGATCCGCGTCGGCTGACGCCATCATGCACGGCGCCTGGTGGCGGGCCATAACAGCGTTGACCCTACACGAGGACCTGCTGCACGTGGCCGGCAACACCGTCGCCGCGCTGGTGTTCGCGTCGGCGGTCGGGCGCTGGCTGGGCGGCGGTCTGGGCGCGCTCCTGATCCTTGTCGCAGCGACCGCCGGCAACCTGCTGACGGCCGCGGTCAAGCAGACGAACTACGTTTCGATCGGCGCGTCGACCGCGACGTTCGCAGCGCTCGGGATCATCGCGGTCTTGCAGGTCGCGCGGCGGCTGCGCCTGCGGACGCGGCCGGGCTACTGGTGGGTGCCCATCGGAGCGGGGCTGGGCATGTTCGCGATGACCGG
>DATMZL010000405.1:0-5724 GCA_035607075.1 Polyangia bacterium | reverse complement strand
GGCCGTGCTGGAGGAAGACGAAAAGGGGCTGGGCGTCGCGCTGGTCGACATCGGCGGCGGCACCACCGACATCGCCATCTTCACCGAGGGCGCCGTGGCGCACACCAGCGTCATCCCCATCGGCGGGCACCAGCTGACCAGCGACATCGCCTTCGGGCTGCGCACGCCGCCGCACGAGGCGGAGAAGATCAAGATCCGCTCCGGCTGCGCGCTGTCGTCGATGGTCGCCGAGGACGAGACGCTGGAGGTCGCGTCGGTGGGCGGGCGCGCGCCGCGCGTACTGTCGCGCCACACGCTTTGCCGCGACATCATCCAGCCGCGCATCGAGGAGGTGTTCGCGTTCGTGAAGGCGGAGATCATCCGGCTCGGCTGCGAGGACATGCTGGCGTCGGGCGCGGTGATCACGGGCGGCACCACGCAGCTCGCGGGCATGACCGAGCTGGGCGAAGAGATCCTGGGGATCCCCGTGCGGCGCGGCGCGCCCAAGGGCGTCGGCGGGCTGGCCGAGGTCGTGCGCAACGCGGCGTTCTCGACGGCTGTCGGCCTGGTGCAGTACGGCGTGTCGAAGCAGGCGGGCGAGCGGCCGAGCACGGAGATGCCCAAGCGGGGCGGCGGGATCTTCTCGCGGCTACGGCGCTCGCTTTCGAACGCGTTCTAGCGCAAGACCCCTCTCCCTAGCCCTCTCCCCGCTACGCGGGGCGAGGGGATCAGAGCTAGGCACGGGCCTCGGGAAGAGCTCCCTCCGGTCCCCTCGCCCCGCGTAGCGGGGAGCTAGGCACGGGCCTCGGGAAGAGCTCCGTCCGGTCCCTCGCCCCGCGTAGCGGGGAGAGGGCTAGGGAGAGGGGTCTGAGGCCCTTCTTACGCCAGGCGCCGGCAGACGGTGGCGACCTTCGAGACGAGCTCTTCAGGAGCGATCGGCTTGGTGAGGTGGTCGTTGCAGCCGGCCGCGAGGCAAGCCGCCCGCTGATCCGACGACGCGCTCGCGGTCAACGCCACGATGGGCCGCCAGAATCCTGCCGCGCGCAGGCGGCTTGTCGCACCCAGGCCGTCGAGCACGGGCATCCGGATGTCCATGAGGATGAGCGCGAAGTGCTGCGCCAGCGCCAGCGCCAGTGCCTGCTCGCCGTCCGTCGCGCGGCCGACGGTGGCGCCCGCCGTCTCGAGCAGCTTGCACAGCGCGTCCAGCACCAGCTCCTCGTCGTCCGCCACCAGCACGCGCAGGCCCTCGAGCGGGCGCGCGCGCACCGGCAGCACCGGCGTCTGCTCCCCGGGATCCATGACGACCTCGACGACGCCGGCGTCGTTCGTCAGCGGCAGCGCGAACCGGAAGGTCGACCCCTCGCCCTCGACGCTGGCGCGCAGCGTGAGCTGCCCGCCCAGCATCTCGGCGAAGCGCTTTGCCAGCGCCAGCCCGACGCCCGATCCGCCCAGCCGCTGCGACGCGGCCCGGTTGACCTGGAAGAAGGGCTCGAAGATCCGCGCGCGCGCCTCCTCCGGGATACCGATCCCGGTGTCCTCGACGTCAATCAGCAACCGCGCTTCCTCGCGCTTCACGCGGATGACGACGTCTCCCTGCTTCGTGAACTTGATGGCGTTCGCCACGAGATTCACGATCACCTGGCGGACGTGCTGCCCGTCGGTCCTCAGCATCGCGGGAACGCCGGGCTCGATCGCGAGCCGCATCCGCAACTGCTTTCGCTCCGCCAGCGGCTGCAGGTTCTCCAGCGCTTCGCGCAGGGTGTCGACCAGGTCCACCGGCTCCGACTCCGGGGTTTGGGTCGCCTGATCCAGCCGCGACAGATCCAGGACGGCGTCGGCCGTGCGCAGCAGCTCCTCGGCGCTGCGGCGGATGCCCTCGAGCGAGCGCGCGAAGCGCTCGGGCGGAACGCGCGACGGATCTCGCAGCGTCTCGGCCAGCCAGACGATCACCGCCAGCGGCGTGCGCAGCTCGTGGCTCGCGTTGCGCAGGAACGCTGACTTTGCCGCGTTGGCCGCCTCGGCCTCCGCCTGGGCGCGCCGCACGTTCGCGGTCACGAACGCCAGCTCGCCTACCAGGATGTTCATCCGGTAGCAGACCGCGTCCAGCTCGTCCTGCGCCTCGGAGATCGGGATCTGTCGTTCCGCGTCGCCGCTGATGATCATCGCCTCCAGCGAACGGGCGATCCCGCGCAGGCGGCGCTTCAGCTCCGGCGGCAATCCGCTCGTTACTTTGCTGCGCGCAGCCACGCCAGCGCCTTCGACTCCTGGGTGAACAGCTTCGTCGGGATCGCCGGGCGCGCAATCTTCAAATAGATGTTGCCCATCGTGCGGCCGAGCGGCGTCGCCCGGACGAGCATGCCCATCGCCGCGAACGCGATCAGGCGTTCACCCATGTAAACGCGCCGGACTTCGGGCATCAGCGGCTTCGCCATCCGGATGTCGGCGAGGAACGGTTTCCGGTCGGGGGCAGCGAAGCGGGACACGACCTCGAGGTTCTCGCGCGCATCGTCCACGGTCTGCACGAAATCGCCCACGCGCGCGACCACGATCCGGTCCTCGAGAACCTCGATGCGGGCGGTCCTGGTCTTGACGGCGTCCACGCGCGCGACCGCCTATCAGTAACATGGCCATGTGAGCCGGCGAAAGCACCCTGATCAGGCGTTCACCGGCGATAGGACAGGAAAAAACAGGTGAAAAATTAGCGTCGTTTGCCGGTCCATGGGATCGATTGAGATGAGGAGATCCCATGCTCGAATTTGACGACGAAGCACAAGGCCCCGGCCGTCCCATCATCAAGGTCATCGGCGTCGGCGGCGGCGGCGGCAACTCGGTCAACACGATGATCGAGGCCGGCGTCGAGGGCGTCGACTTCATCTGTGCGAACACCGACTGCCAGGTGCTGGAAGCCAGCATGGCAGGCACCAAGGTCCACCTCGGCAGGAACCTGACGAAGGGCCTGGGCGCAGGCGCCAACCCGGAGATCGGGCGCGCGGCGGCGCTCGAGGACGCGCAGCGCGTCGCCGAGACGCTGGCCGGCGCGGACATGGTCTTCGTGACGGCCGGAATGGGCGGCGGCACGGGCACCGGCGCGGCGCCGGTCATCGCCCAGGTCGCGCGCGACCTCGGGGCGCTGACGGTCGGCGTGGTCACCAAGCCCTTCGCGTTCGAGGGTTCGCAGCGCAAGAAGAAGGCGGCCGTCGGCATCAACGAGCTCGGCAAGGCCGTCGACGCGCTGATCATCATCCCGAACGACCGCCTGGTGTCGCTGGCGGGCATGAAGATGACGTTGAAGGACGCCTTCGGGATGGTGGACAACGTCTGCCTGAACGCCGTGCGCGGCATCAGCGACCTGGTCATCGCGCCGGGCCTCATCAACGTCGACTTCGCCGACGTCCGCACGATCATGACGGGCATGGGCCGCGCGCTCATGGGCACCGGCTACGGCAGCGGCGACAAGCGCGCCATCGAGGCGGCGCAGCAGGCGATCAGCTCGCCGCTGCTCGAGGACGTGTCGATCAACGGCGCGACGGGCATCCTGCTGAACATCACGGGCGGCCCCGACCTGACGCTCGCCGAGATGAACGAGGCGTGCAGCCTGATCGCCGAGGCCGCCGACCCCGAGGCGAACATCATCTTCGGCTCGGTCATCGACGCGCACGCGGGCGACCAGGTCCGCATCACCGTGATCGCGACCGGCTTCAACGCGCACGCGAACGAGCACCCGGCGCCCAGCGCGGGCCGAGGCCCGGCGCGCGGCCGCGAGGGGCAGATGGCGCTGCCGATGCAGTCGGCGGCGCACGCAGCGGGCCACGGACAGGCGCCCATGATGGCGGCGCTGCCCGGTAGCCCGTGGGGACAGACCTCGACGCCGACGCCCCGCGGGGGCTACGCGGCGCCCGCGCCACGCCCGGGCGACAGCGGCGAGGCCATCAACCTCGACGAGTTCTATTCGAGCATGGCGGAGGTTCCGCCGGCCGCGATGGGCGCGGTCCCGACGGCGCCGCAGCCGAACGGCCCGGAATGGACGCCTTCCGAACGACCTGTCGTCCGCCCGCAAACGGCGGCCGCCACCGTGCCGCCGATCGCGCGCCGATCGTCGCAGGTCCCGTCGCCGCGCCCCGCCGATGAGCTGGGCGTCGAGGAGTCGGAGTTCGACAAGCCGACCTACCTCCGCCGCGGCCTGTACGCGCCCGAATAAGCCGCGGCTACGCGGCCCGTCGTCGACCGGAGCGCGATCTCGCGCTCCGGGCTCGCAGTCTGCGTACCATCAACGCGGCCAAGCGCAGGTCGTCGTTCGAAGCGACGGAGCACGCTCCCCGACGGCCAACCTTGACGGCGACACGGAAGTCAGCGTGGTGCACGAGCGATTCGACCGCGTCGGCCAGCATCAGCGCAGCATCCTTTCGCGATCGGCCCTGCGTGACGAGGTCCAGATCGCGAACCTCGGCCAACCAGAAGCGACTCGTTCGACTCTTCCAGATCCGTCCTTCCAGCTTCATGGCTTCACACGCTGCCCTTGCGCCTTTCGCACGATCGACCGCGCCGTATGCTCGTCGATCTCTCGGTGGCGCGGCACCGCCTCGGTAACCTTACCATTCGTCCAGACCTCGTGCCGACTCCCCTGACGGGCGAGCCACCACCCGCAGTCCCTTAGCCGCTTGTCGAGATCGGCTTTCTTCACGCCGATGGGCGTTGTCGGGCGCGACCCGGATCCTGTTTCGAACGAATCTGAAGTTTCGGACCCCGGCGCGCGCAACCGCGGCGCCGGGGGTCCCGATAATCGGCGCATGAACCTGATGCCGCTGGTGTCCGAGTCCCTGAACCTGCTGTGGCCCGCCCGCTGCGCCGCGTGCGATGAGACCATCCCCGAAGCGGCGCTGTTCTGCGGACCCTGCAGCCTGGCGCTGAACCCGCTGTGCGGCGTCTGCCCGGGATGCGCACTCCCCCGACACGACGACCCGCGCGAGCTGGTCTTCGCGGGCAAGCGATGCGGGCGCTGCCTGCGCGTCCCGTTGCCGTTCACCACCGGCAACGCCTGCTTCGAGTACGGCGAAGCGATCACGCGCGCGATCGTGCGCATGAAGCACGGCAAGCGGCGCGAGCTGGCGCGGCGCCTTGCGCGCCTGATGATCCCTTCGCTCGCCGACCTGCTGGCGCGCACCAAGATCGGGCCGGATGACGTCGTGGTGCCGGTGCCGCTGCATCACGCGAAGCTGCGCGAGCGCGGCTTCAACCAGGCGCTGGAGCTGGCGCGCTTCGCGCTCATCGGGCTGGCGGGCGCGCCCAAGCTGAAGCCGGCGCGCGGTCTGCCGCGCCTCGAACGCAGCGTGCTGCACCGGACGCGCGAGACGCGCTCGCTCGGGCACGCCAGCCCGGCGGCGCGGTTCGCCGAGGTCGCGGGCGCGTTCGTGGTCAGCGACCGCGGACGGGTGCGAAACCGGCGCGTCCTGATCGTCGACGACGTCTACACGACCGGCGCCACGTTCAGCGAGTGCAGCGACGCGCTGGTGACGGCGGGAGCCGCCGACGTCCATGTGCTCGCCCTCGCCCGCGCCGTGTGACGGTGTGGTTCAGTACGGGTGCGCGCCGTGGGCGCCCATCGAGTATTCGAACTGGAGGAAGCCGACCGTCGCGTATTGCCCCCCTCCGGTCAGCTCCTGCCCGTAAAGACGAATGCGCGAGAACTCGCTGGGCGCGACCGTCAGCGACGCCGCGTAACCATATCGGCGCGGGAGGTTTGTCCCG
>DATMZL010001134.1:0-3484 GCA_035607075.1 Polyangia bacterium | reverse complement strand
CCTGGAACAGCTCGGACGGGTGCGTGACGCGGCCCCACGACATGTCCGTGATGTGGAGCAGGTCGTCGATGCTGCCGAGGTCGATGAAGGCGCCGTACTCGGTGAGGTTCTTGACGATCCCTTCGACGATCTGGCCTTCCTTCAACTTCTCGAGCGTCATCTCCTTCAGCTCGGCGCGCTCCTTCTCGAGGAGCACGCGGCGCGACAGCACGATGTTGCCGCGCTTCTTGTTGAACTTGATGACCTTGAAGCGGTGCTGTTTGCCGATGAAAGCGTCCAGATTGCGCACCGGGCGCAGGTCGACCTGCGAACCGGGCAGGAACGCCTTCACGCCGCCGCGGATGGTGACCGAGAGGCCGCCCTTCACGCGCGCGCTGATGGTTCCTTCGATGAGCTCGTCGCGCTCGCACGCGCCCGAGATCTCATCCCAAACTTTCAGGCGATCCGCCTTCTCCTTGGAGAGGACGCAGAGGCCGTCTTCGTTCTCGCGGCTCTCGAGAAAGACGTCGATCTCGTCGCCTTCCTTGACCGAGACGGATCCGTCAGCCTGCGTGAACTCGTAGAGCGGGATCGTTCCTTCTGACTTGTAGCCGATGTCGACGACGACGTGGTCCTTGCCGACGTGAATCACGCGGCCCTTGACGATGTCGCCTTCTTTTACGTCTTCGTGCTTGAGGGACTCTTCGAACAGTGCTGCGAAGCTCTCCTCCTGGTTGTTGTCGTGAGTTGCCATAGAAACCATTCGTTATTCCTCTGCCTTTCGACCCTCGCGTTCAGCAATCTGAACGGTCGGGCGCCGTGCTCTTGTCCCGCGGCTCGCGCGGGGGTTTGGGTTGTCATGACGCCGGGCTCGAACCATTCGAGGGCGGCGCAACTGTCGGAAGCTGCGGAAGCTAGCTGCGCCGACGGGGAAAGTCAATCGGGGCCGCATGTTACGCTCAACCGGTGGCAGACCTGGACCTGGTGGTCGTCGGCACGGGACCGGCCGGCGAGAAGGGGGCCGTCCAGGCGGCCTATTTCGGCAAGAAGGTCGCGATCGTGGAGCGCCACCCCGTCCTGGGCGGTGCCCGGATCACCAGCTGTGCCCTGCCCTCCAAGAACCTCCGTGAGACCGCGCTCGCGCTGGCGGGGTTGCGCCGCCGCGAGGCGCCGAGCGTGCGGGCCGAGGTGCTCCCCGGCGCGACGCTGGCGGACCTCATGTGCCGGCACGAGCCGCTGGTCAGCAACGAGATCGCGCGCGTCCGCGCCAACCTGACCCGGCACGGCGTCGAGATTGTCGCCGGCGGCGCCCGCTTCGAGGACCCGCACACGCTGCGGGTGGACGGGCCGGACGGTGTACGGCGTCTGCGCGCGCCGATCGTCTTGCTCGCGCCCGGATCGTCGCCCCACCGGCCCAGGGGGATCCCGTTCGACGATCCGGATGTTCACGACAGCGACGCGATCCTGGCTGTCGACCGCATCCCGGCGTCGCTGACGGTCGTGGGCGGCGGCGTCATCGGCTGCGAGTTCGCGACCATGCTCGGCCCGCTCGGGGTTCACGTCACGCTGCTGGAACGTGGCGGGCGCTTGCTGCGGTTCGCCGATGCCGAGCTGTCGACGCTGCTGGCCGCGGGGCTCCCCGCTGTCGGCGTGACGGCGCGCTTCGGTGTCGCGGCGACCGAGGTGCGTCGCGGAGAAGGCGGCATCGTGACGCGCTTGAACGACGGCAGCAGCGTCGTCAGCGAGCAGGTGCTGGTCTGCGCAGGCCGTGTCGGAAACACCGCGGGCCTCGCGCTGGAGGCCGCCGGTCTGACGGCCGACGCGCGCGGTCGCCTGGCCGTGAACGCCAGCTACCAGACCGCGGTGCCGCACATCTACGCTGCCGGCGACGTCGTCGGCTTTCCGGCGCTGGCGTCGACGTCGATGGAGCAAGCGCGCATCGCGATGTGCCACGCCTTCGATCTCAGATACAAGACGCGGCTGTCGCCGATCCTGCCGCTTGGCATCTACACGATCCCGGAGCTGGCGATGGTCGGGCACACCGCGGAGAGCGCAGCCGCGCAGCAGCTGGACGTCGTCGTCGGCCGCGCGCGCTTTCAAGAGAACGCGCGCGGCCAGCTCGCCGGCGCTGCCGACGGCCTGGTAAAGCTGCTCTTCGGTCGCGCGGACCGCAAGCTCGTCGGCGCGCACATCGTCGGCGAGCGGGCGACGGAGTTGATTCATGTCGCATCAACGGGCATGGCGCTGGGCGCGACGGTCGAGACGTTCATCGATGCGGTCTACAGCTTTCCGACGCTGTCCGAGCTTTACAAGTACGCCGCCTACGACGCCCTCGGGCAGCTCGCCTCATAGACCACCGCCGGGGCGCGTGAACGTATCGCAGTCGGCCATCCGCCCCGACGCCAGCCCCGCTTTGAACCAGCGCACGCGTTGCGCGGACGACCCGTGCGTGAACGACTCGGGCATGACGCGGCCGCGCGCCTGCTGCTGCAGACGGTCGTCGCCGATCGCGCTGGCCGCGGCGAGCCCCTCTTCCGCGTCGCCGGGTTCGATCAGGGGGCTCGACTTGTTGGCGTGGTACGCCCAGACGCCGGCGACGCAGTCGGCCTGCAGCTCGTTAGCGACGGAGATCTGGTTGGACTGCGCGGGTGGCAGGCGCGATCGCTGGTCGCGAACCTTGTCCGCGATCCCGAGCAGGTTCTGGACGTGATGGCCGATCTCGTGCGCGACCACGTACGCCTGCGCGAAGTCGCCGGGCGCGCCGAAGCGGTGCGCCAGCTCGCCGAAGAAGCTGAGGTCCAGGTAGATGCGCGAATCCAGCGGGCAATAGAACGGTCCGACCGCGGCGCCGGCGATCCCGCACGCCGACTGCACCGCCTCGGTGAACAGCACGAGCTTCGGTGGCTCGTACGGGCGGCGCGTTTGTTGGGGAAGGACGTCCGTCCACACATCCTCGGTGCTCCCGAGCACGACCTTCACGAAGTCAGCCGCCTCTTCCTCGGCGGCGGTCGGTACGCGCCCCGACTCAGTCTCGGTGACCTCGCCTCCGCCGCCCTCGAGCAGCGACCGCACGACGCTTTGCGGGGCGCCCAGCAAGGTCGCGATCAGCGCGGCGATCAGCGCGCCGCCGCCGACCGCGCCGCGTCCGAGCGAGATGCCACGCCGGTCGAGGACGTTGCCGCTCCGCCTGCCGGACTGCCAGCGCACCTCTGAAATCTAAGGCGTGCGTTTATACTGGACCTCAAGCGTCATGAAATCCGTGTTGGTCGCAACGATGGTGGTTCTGCTTCCGGCGATCGCGCGCGCGGCCGAGCCGCCGCCAGCGGTCGCGCCGTCGCCGAAGGCGAAGCCCGCCGCCAAGGCCGGGAAGCCCAAGAAGCTGAAGCCCGGCGCGCCCGAGATGCCTCCGCCGTTCCCGCCGTCGGTGCTGACCGGCGACGGTAGCCTCGTCTGCAACATCAGCGACAAGGAGAACGGACACCAGAAGCTGACAATCAACAACGGC
>DATMZL010001565.1:0-2462 GCA_035607075.1 Polyangia bacterium | reverse complement strand
CTGCCCGTGGTGCCCGCGTTGCCGGTGGCACCGCCGCCCGTCGCGCCCGTCCCTGACGGCGTGCCGCCGCCGCTGCTGGCGCAAGCCATGAACGTTCCCAGGCCGACCACTGCGAAGAAGCGAAATCCGAAACGATAAAATTTAGGCATCGTGATTTCCCCCAAAAAGCGGCGCCACAGTAGCGCGTCCTGATCGCCACGAGACCAAAATGCAGCGCGCTCGTTGTTTATGATCGCGGATCACGAGCCTCGAAAACCGGCTCACGTTTCGAACGCCGCGAACCGACGACGGTTCAGTCTTTGAGAGCGGCAAGGCCGTTGACGTCGGGACACCCCTGCATGACGTCGTTCACCTTTTTTCCCCTCGCGTCGAAGGTCTGGTACGCGGGCGTGAGATCGAAGGCCAGCGTCCGCGCATCTTTCTCCCGCAGCTCGACGTAGTGATACGTGACGTCGGCGCCGTTCTTGACGACCGGGCCACCGATCCCGGCGGGACAGCGCGCGTTCCACCCCAGCAGATCCGGCCGCGGCATGAACTCGAACCCCACCAGCGCCGCGCGCAGCTCGACCTTCGCTGGCTCCGTGCAGCAGCCGCCGTCGAACGTGATGCTCCAACTCGGGCTCGCGGCACCTCGCAGCGCGCCCGCAACCGCTTGCAGGAGATCGCAGGGTGCCCGTCTCGCCCTCGCCTGCGCCGTCTCCGCCGCGCGCGGCCGCTGCGCATCGCCGCTCGCCGCGCCTCGGCAGGCGGCCGTCAGAAGACACAGGACGACGGCCGCGCGGGACACCGGTGCGACTTTACACGCCCGGGCGCGTCCGAGTTTCTCGTCGACGCAACGTCCTTGTTTTCGCGCTGGAAACAGGCAAATCTGGAAAGTCCAATGGCCGATCTTGCAGATGGAGAGACGACGGAGATGCAGGGCTCGGGCGCGACGCCCTACACCCTGAAGAACACGGGCGGCGTGTACTCGTGCAGCTGCCCCGCCTGGCGAAACCAGTCGATCGGGATCGAAAAGCGCAGCTGCAAGCACCTGCGCAAATTGCGGGGCGATGCGGCCGAGGAAGCGCGCGTCGGCGCGGCGCTGCCCGGAAAGCCCAAGAAGGCCGCCGCGAGTGGCGCGAATGGCGCGGAGACAGACGCCGACGAAGGACCGCCGGTGCTGCTCGCCGAGACCTGGGACCAAACGCGCGATCTCTCAGGCTGGTGGATGAGCGAGAAGCTCGACGGCGTCCGCGCCTACTGGGACGGCAAGCAGTTCCTGTCCCGCCAGGGAAATCTCTATCACGCGCCCGACTGGTTCACGAAAGGGCTGCCGAACGTTCCGCTCGACGGCGAGCTGTGGATCGGCCGCAAGAGGTTCCAGCGAACCGTCAGCATCGTCCGTCGCCAGGACAAGAGCGATCACTGGAAAGAGGTGCGCTACCTCGTGTTCGACGCGCCGGCGCACCCGCATCCTTTCGAAAAGCGCCTCGCCTTCGTCAAGGAATCGCTGGGCGGGAAGCGAGCGAAGTTCGCCGAGCCGCACGAGCACGTTCCCTGCAAAGACATCCAGTCGCTGCGCGCCGAGCTGGCGCGCGTCGAGGCGCTGGGCGGCGAAGGCTTGATGTTGCGTCAACCCGGCTCGAAGTACGTCGCTGGTCGTTCAGCGACGCTGCTGAAGGTGAAATCCTTCAAGGACGCCGAAGCGATCGTCACCGGCCACCAGGCCGGCGAAGGCCGCCACAAAGGTCGATTGGGCGCGCTGCTCGTGCGGCTGGCCGACGGAACCGATTTCGCGATCGGGACCGGCTTCAGCGACAGCGAGCGATCGAACCCGCCGCCGATCGGCGCGACGGTGACCTTTCGTTATCAGGAGCTGTCCGAAGCGGGCGTGCCGCGGTTCCCGAGCTGGGTCGGCGTTCGCCACGACCTCACGCTGGCGCCGGTCAAATCGAAATCGAAGTCGGCCGCCGCGTCGGCCAAGCCGGCCGCCGCCGCGAAACCAGCTGCGCCGGCTGTCGTGGTCGCGGGCAAGGCCAGCAAGGCGCGCCTCTTCGAGTTCGTGCAAGGGTCCTCCAGCAAGTTCTGGGAGGTGTCCCACGCAGGCAACACGATGACCACGCGCTGGGGCCGCATCGGCACCGCCGGCCAGTCGAAGACGAAGACGTTCGGCGACGAAAATGCCGCTGTGCGCGCCAAGGACGCGCTCGTCCTGGAAAAGACGCGCGAAGGCTACGTCGAACGCTGACATCGCCATGGCGTCGCATTCCGATCCGCGCCGCTGAAGATGTTCAGAACGCGTATTCGGAGATGAACGGGTTGCCGCTGCCGCCGCCGGCGACGTTGTCCACGCCGGGGCCCGGATCCATGTCGGTGTCCTGGAAGACGCTCCCACCGACGAAGATCCCGTTCGGCGTCGTGGCGAGGCTCGAGACGCGCATGTTCGGGCCGCCAAATCCGATCGTCCAGCCGAGCCTCTGATC
>DATMZL010001549.1:0-2272 GCA_035607075.1 Polyangia bacterium | reverse complement strand
CGCGACGGTCGGCGGCGGCCTGTGGGGTCCTGAACGGCCGATCGCGCGGGCTGACGTGGACGCGTTCCGCGCCGGATCGCAGAACCTCTATGACCAGGCGTCGCTGCTCGCCGGCAGCCGGGGCCTGTTTGAGCCGGGAGGCACCCCCGGCGGTCAGGTCGCGCTGCCGGCGCGACGTCGTCTGGCCAACCCGCCGCCCGCCCGTGGCCTGCTCGGCGGCGCCACCGAGCCGCTGCCGGACCTGCCCACCCCGCCGCCGGCGGCGGGGTCGAACAACCCGCCGTCGCTGCTGGGTGACGCGGTCGTGCCGGCGCCGGGCGCGGCCGATCGGATCTCGACGCGCATACCCTGGGCCAAGGGCCAGACGGGTGATCCGCACGCCTCCGCCGACCTGACGGTGGGGATCGACAGCTCCCGCGCGTCCGGTGACGCCTACGTGAAGAACGCCAGGTTCATCGACGGCTATTCCGACATCCCCACGGCGGGCCTGGCGGACGACCCCGAGGCGCTGCACCAGGCGCTGATCTCGCACGCCAGGGACAATCTGCTGTTCCTGCACGATTCCATTCCCGCCGAGATCCGCGAACAGTCGAAGCTCTGGTATGACGGCGCCAACAACATCGCTCAGCGGTGGGCCGACCAGTATGGCATCTCGCCGCGCCAGGCCGCCGGCACGCTCGCCGCCCTGTCGCCGCAGAAAGACTGGTTCCAGAACGTCAGCCTGGCGAAGCGGCTGCTCGATATCCGTCAGGGCCAGGGCGCCACGATCGCGACGCCTGAGATGCGGCCGTGGTTCGATCGTTTCGTCAACTCGCAGAAGGACCCCAACGACGCCACGGCCTATCGGGCGCATATCGACGGTTTCGAGGGCAAACCGCTGTCGGAGATCAGCGATCCCGAGGCGCAGGCGCTGTGGATGCGGGCGTTTGATGAGGCGCACAACCCGCGCGGGTATGATGTCGTCACGCCACAGGGCGATTTCGCCGGTCCCGCGCTCAACAAGGACGGCTCGGCGCGTAAGGTCGGCTGGGGGTCGCTCGGCGAGATATCCAAGGCGCTCGGCGTATTACAGGACGACAGCGTCCTGAACGTCAGCCAACTCATGGGTGCCAATCACAAGGTGCGGAACTTCTACAATAACATTATTTCGCCAAATAGTTTAAATGGAGACGTGACGATCGACACGCACGCCATCGCGGCGGCGCATCTGCGCCCGCTCGCCGGCGGCGATCAGGAGGTGAAAGTTGGGTTGGGACTGAGCCCTGGTTCGGGGAACGCCGCGACCGGCTCGAAGGGTCTGTATGGCGCCTATGCCGAGGCCTACCGGCAGGCGGCGGCGCAGCTTGGCATTCTGCCGCGCGAGCTACAGTCGATCACCTGGGAGGGTGTTCGGGGCCTGTATTCGGACGTGCAGAAGCGCAGCAAGCCGTTCACCGACACCATCAACGGATTTTGGAATCAACATGGCAATGGAGGGATCAGTGCCAACGACGCCAGGGACGCCAGCGTCCGAGCAGCTGGAGGAATTGATCCGCCTGAGTGGTGGCGACCCGGTTCTTAAGGGGTTGCTGGCCCGCGGCGGGCCGGTCACGCGCGAGCGTTACATCAACAACGCCTACGGCGCCGACGTGCCCGACCCGTGGACGGCGGAGCACGAGCTGGAGATCCCCGAACCGCTTCAGGATCATACCAAGGTCACCGGATAATGTCGGGTCAGCTTGACGCGTTTCTGAAGGGCGGCAATCCCGAGGACGGAGCGTCGCCCGCGCCGGAGCCGGAGGCGCCACGCACGGCGCCCGAGGCCGCGCCAACCAAGGACGCGCCACCGGCCAAGGACGCCGCGCCCGCGCCCGCCAAGGCCGCGCCAACGCCCGAGCCGGACGACGACACCGAGCCGGGCGAGCCCGCGCCGCACGAGCCGATCGTCCCGCGCACGGCTTACGAAAAGGAGCGTCAGCGGCGGCAGAACTGGGTCGAGCGAGCCGGCCGCGCCGAGGCGGAGCGGGACGCGCTCGCGAGGCAGCTCGAGGAAGCGAAGAAGGCGCCGCCGCCAGCGCCGCCCCCGCCGCCGACCTTCGAGCCGATCGACCCCGTCCGCGATCCCGAGGGTTATACCAGGCGCGTCAGGGGCGTGGTCCTCAATGAACGCCTGAACACGTCCGAAATGATGGCGCTCGACAAGCACGGCAAAGAGGTCGTCGACACTGAGACGGCCTATTTCCAGCAACGGGCGCAGAGCGATCCGCGATTGTGGGAGCAGCTCTACTCCAAG
>DATMZL010000585.1:0-7765 GCA_035607075.1 Polyangia bacterium | reverse complement strand
GCGCGCTTCTTCGCGCGCGGTGCCGGCGCCAGCGACGCGCACGAGCTGTTGCTGCGCAAGCTGACCGTCGACGTGACGACCAGCCCCGGCACGGTGCATTCGCATCTGAGCATGGAGGTCGCGACCGCGGCCGAAGGTCAGTCCGAGGCCGTCCTCCGCCTGCCGGTCCCGCGCGGCGCCGCGGTGACCGACGCCGTCCTGTGGGTGAACGACAAGCCGATGCGGGGCGCGTTCGTCGAACGCCAGCGCGCGAACGAGATCTACGGGTCGATCGTCACGCGCAAGCGAGATCCGGCGCTGATCACCTGGGACGGACCCGGCTGGATCGGCGTCTCGATCTTTCCGCTCGAGAAGGACAAGGCGCGCCGCCTCGAGCTCGACTGGATCGAGCCCGCGGCGGTGACCGGCGACCGCATCCAGTACCGCGTGCCGGTCGTCGCCGAGGGCGAACGCCTGGTGGGCCGCGCGACGCTCAAGGTCGACGGGCGCAAGGTGCCGAACGGCGGGCAGGATCTGGTGGCGATCGCGCCGGCCGATCCGCGCAAGGTGTTCACGCGGCGCGCGCCCGGCGATCCGTTCCAGCAGGTGATGGTGCGCGAGGCGGCCGCCGTCGGCGCGCCACACTTCGTGCTCATCGCGGAGACCTCGGCGGCGATGACGATCGTCGATCGGGCGCGTCAGCGCACCGCGCTGGACGATCTGCTCGCCGAGCTGCCGCCGGACGCGAAGATGACGGTGCTGGCGGCAGACTGGGAGGCGACGCCGCTCGTCGAGGACGCCGGTCCGGCGGCGTGGCCGGACGCGCTGGCGAAGCTGGACGCGATCCCGTCGGCGGGCGCGCTGCACCTGGAGCGCGCGTTGCGGGCCGCCACCGAAAGCGCGGGCAAGACGGGCGCTGCCGCCGTCCTGTTCGTGGGCGTGGGCGCGGACGGATTCCGGGGCGACGGGGTGACGGCGCCGCTGGCGGAGCTCCGGGCGGCGCACCTCCGCTTGTCGGCGGTCGCGACCGGCGGCGACGTGCCGCAGCCGCTCGCGAAGGCGGCCGTCGACACCGGCGGCGAGGCGTTCGCGCTGCGCCTGCTCGAGGACGCGCGGCCGCTGATCGTCGATGCGCTGAGGCCGCGGCCCAGCCAGCCTGCGCTCGATGCGCGCAAAGAAGGCGAATGGCATCAGCTCAAGACGGTTACGGGCGGCGCCGTCTGGATCGGGCGCGCGCTGGACGCGCAGATCGCGGACGACGCCGACACCGTCCGGGCGGGCACCGGGTCGCCGCTCGCGGGCGATCTCGCGTCGCTATGGGATCGCGCGCGCCTGGAATGGCACGACCGCGCCGCCACGGACGAGGTCGCACGCGCGGTCACGCCGGTCACGTCGCTGCTTGTGCTCGAGACCGACGCCGACTACCGTCGCTCGGCCTCGCGGTTCCCGATCCGGTGGCCGCGCCGCGCGCGGCGCTGCAGGAGCAGTCACGCAACGTCGGCGTGCTCGGCTTGAAGGGAGCCGACGATGGACAGATGGCCCTCGCCCGATCGATCCAGGACAGGGAAATTAGACGTTCGAACACCGGCGTCGCGTCGGTCTTCGGACGCGACACCGCGCTCGGCAACGACGCGCAGGACGTGCTCGGCAGTCTCGCGGGAAATCAGATCGGCGAGGTTCACGGCGTCGGCGGGCTGGGACTGGTCGGAACCGGCTCGGGCGGTGGCGGCACCGGCGAGCACACGATCGGCCTCGGCAACCTGGGCACGATCGGCAAGTACAGCGGCGGAGAAGGCAACGGCTCGGGTTACAGCCGCGGGGTCGGCGGCCTGGGCGGCCGGCGGTCGCGCGCACCCGACGTGATCCCGGGCGTCGCGACCATCCGCGGCTCGCTCGACAAGGAGATCGTCCGCAGGATCATCCGCCGCCACATCAACGAGGTGAGGTACTGCTACGACCAGGCGCTGGCCAAGAAGCCCGATCTCGGCGGGCGCATCGTCGCCCAGTTCACGATCTCCGGCGATGGGAAGGTGCTCGCGTCGGTGATCCAGAGCTCGACGCTCGGGAGCCCCACCGTCGAGCTGTGCGTCGCAAACGCGATCAAGCACTGGGAGTTCCCGAAGCCGCTCGGCGGCGGATTGGTGATCGCCAGCTATCCGTTCGTGCTGACGCCGGCAGGCGGCGAGGAGAACGGCGTCCAGCAGATGGCGCCCGCGCCGCCCCCGCTGCCTTCGCGGCCGATCGACAACGCGCTCGCGATCCTGTCGATCGGCGCCGGCCACGAACGGATCGAGCGCATCGCGACGGTTCTCGGTCTGCGCCCGCTCTCGAACGCCGAGGCGCTCGCCTGGACGATCAACCGCCAACAGGACGGCGGGTTCGAGACGCGCCTGCTGGTGGCGCGCCTGCTCGAGTTTGCGCACAACCGCCGGGACGCGATCCGCGTGCTCAGCGAGGCGGCAGCGGCCCACGCCGAGCCGACCGCCGCCGAGCTGCGCCGCATGGGCGCGGACGGGGACGCTTTCGACGTGCTGCGGCTCGCCAACCGCTGAGGTTCGGCGCTCGGCGACCGCCGACGTGGTAGCCTTCCGCGCTTTCCGCAGACAACCAAGATGGGGAACCCTCAAAGGGTTCCCAAACCCTCCCGCGATGGTACGCGGCGAGCGGAGCTCGCCGGCTTCCCACGCGAAAACACCTCATGAACGTCCATTTCGTCTCGCTCGGCTGTCCCAAGAACCGCGTCGACACCGAGGTCATGCTCGGCCATACCGCCGACGCGGGCCACAGCCTGGTCGCCGCACCCGAGGCCGCCGACGTCATCGTCGTCAACACGTGCGGCTTCATCGGCGAGGCAAAGCAAGAATCGATCGACGCGATCCTGGACATGGCCCGCCACAAGGCGGCGGGGACGTGCAAGCGGCTGGTCGTCGCCGGCTGCCTGTCGCAGCGCTACTCGAAGGAGCTGGCGACCGAGATGCCCGAGGTCGATCAGTTCATCGGCACCGACGAGGTCGGAGCCATCGCGAAGGCGATCGCCGGGACGATCACGCGCCTGGCCGTCGCCGACACGCCCGCGTACCTCTATGACGACGCGGCGCCGCGCCGCCGCTCCCAGGCGCCGCACAGCGCGTACATCAAGATCGCGGAGGGCTGCGATCGGCCATGCGCGTTCTGCATCATCCCGAAGCTGCGCGGCCCGCAGCGCAGCCGCACGCCCGAGTCGGTCGTGCGCGAGGCGCGCGATCTCGTGGCGGGCGGGACGCGGGAGATCTGCCTCATCGCGCAGGACCTGACGACGTACGGAACCGACCTGCGCGGCGTGAAGCAGACCAGCGCCGGCGCGGCGTCGGCGACGCCCGACGATCCGGGCGCACCGCGGCTGGCGGCGCTGCTGCGCGAGCTCGGTGCCGTCGACGGGCTCGGGTGGATCCGCCTTCACTACGCCTACCCGACCGCGTGCACCGACGAGCTGCTGGACGTGATCGCCGGCGAGGCGCGCGTCGCGAGCTACCTCGACGTGCCGATCCAGCACGTCGACAGCGGCGTGCTCAAGTCGATGCGGCGCGGGTACGGCGAGAAGCAGGTGCGCGATCTGGTGGAGCGCTTCCGCGCCCGCGTCCCGGGCGGCACGCTGCGCACCACGTTCATCGTCGGCCACCCGGGCGAGACCGACGCCGGCTTTCAGCGGCTGTGCGATTTCGTGCGCGAGGGCGAGCTGGACCACGTCGGCGTCTTCAACTTCTCGCGTGAGGAAGGCACGGTCGCGGCGCTGCTGCCGAAGCGCGTCCCGCAGAAGGACATCGACGCGCGCCGCCGCGAGCTGCTGCGAATCCAGCGCCAGGTTTCGAAGAAGAAGCTGGGCGCGATGCGCGACCGCGTGGTGCGCGTGCTCGTCGAGGGCGCGTCCGACGAGACCGAGTATCTGTCGATGGGGCGCCACGAGGGCCAGGCGCCCGAGATCGACGGCCAGGTCTACCTGTCGCTGCCGCCGGACGTTGCCACGCCCGCGCCAGGGACGTTCGTCGACGCGCGCGTCACGCACTCGGCCGAGTACGATCTCGCCGCCGAGCTGGTCGCCTAGCCGCGCGCAGCGACTAGCGCGCCGGGTTGCGAACCGGCGTCACGCGCCGGTGGCGCGGCGGCAGCTGCAACACGACGACAGTGGCGTCGTGCTCGACGGGCCCCGTCGCGCGCAGCAGCGCCGCGCAGATCGACTCGGCGGATGGGCTCGCGTGCGCCAGCTCGTTCAGCAAAGCGGCCTGGCCGAGGGGACTCGACGCCGTGCCCAGCGGATCGGTGATGCCGTCGGTGACGAGGACGATCGCGTCTTCGGCGTCCACGTCGACGCGCGTCTCCGCGTAAAACTGCTCCGACATGATCCCGAGCGCGGGCCCGGTGGCGATCACCAGCTCGTGCGCGTCGCCGCGAGCGCGCTTGACGAACGGTCCCAGGTGACCCGCGCTGGCGACACGCAGGGAGCTCGCGATCGGATCGATCTGAACGCAGACCGCGGTCACGAACAGGTCAGGCTGGTTGCCGGCGACGATCGCGTCGTTCAGCAAGCCGAGCACGCTGGCCGGCGCTTCGCCGCGCGCGAGGTGTTGCCGCAGCAACCAGCGCAGGCGCGATACGGGAACGGCTGCGTTCGGACCGTTGCCACAGACGTCCGCGACGAGGACCGAGACGTGGCCTTCGCGGTGCTGGATGATCTCGAAGAAATCGCCGCCGTGTCCGAGCGGCCCGCGTTGCTTCGTCGCGATGCGGAGCTGGCTCCACGTCGGCAGGTGAACCAGTTGCGGTCCGCGACGCGGCGGACGCAGGTCCGTGGTTTTGTGAGCGTGTGCTGCCGACAAGTTCGTTCGGGACAGAAAGAGAGTCCCTGATTGTCTCGAATACATCGGATATTTCGCAATTAGATTAACGTATGGTCAGTTACCTATTTTGTTTACGTATTTTATGAAAATGCAATTAGCAGAAAGCTCGGTCGAGCTTGCCTCGCCGGAGGCTCCCACTACGTTCGTCGGGAGGCCCCTGCGTGCTGACGACAGCAAAGCTGCTCTTGGCGCTGACGACCCAGCTGGCAACGCCAGCTAAGTCGCCAGAACCAGAAGGAATTCCGATCGCCCCGGCGGGCAGTATCGACCTGCCCGTCCTCGTGGTCCCCCTCGCGGCACCCGCCGTCGGACCGGCCGCCCCCTCACAGCAAGCAGCCCCGGCGCCCGCACAGCCTGCGCCCGCGGCGGCCGCGCCCTCTACGGCGCCAGCAACACAACCGCAGCCGGCACAACCAGCACAACCGGCGCCAGCGCAGTCACCGGCGGCACAACCGGCGCCAGCGCAGTCGCCGGCGGCACAACCAGCGCCGGCGCAGTCGCCCGCGGCACAACCAGCGCCGGCGCAGTCGCCCGCGCAACCCGCACCAGCAGCGGAACCCGCGCCCGCACAGTCGCCCGCGGAACCCGCGCCCGCGCAACCCGCGCCCGCGCAACCCGCGCCCGCGGAGCCCGCGCCCGCACAATCGCCTGCGCAACCCGCGCCCGCGCAACCTCCACAGACGGAGGTCGCGCCTCAGCCGGCGCCCGGCGCGACAAGCGTCGCCGCGGGACGCGCGGCCGACATCGCCACGCAGTGGTCGCGCACGCAGCCCGGCCCGGACGGTGTCCCGCCTAACATCCCCATGTTCGCGCCGATCGTCCCACCGCCGGTTCCCGGCGCGCCAGCGGGCAGCGCCGAGCCGCCCACGACGCAGGAGGATCCGGTGTCGCGCGGACGGGTGACGTACATGCCGCTCATCAACTCGTCGTTCGACCAAGAAGACGTCATCGACCACCACCCGACGGGTTCGTCTTTCGACTACTACGACCGGATCGACTACCACCCGGTCCCGTAGCGGCTGCGCAAAAAAAAAGGGGCCCGCCGAAGCGGACCCCTTTCGTGTTCGATGGCGCGTTCGACGTTTAGAAGTCTTCGTCGCCGCCCATGCCACCCATGCCGCCCATCCCGCCGCCGCCACCGCCGTGGCCGCCACCGGCCGCCGGGGTCTTCTTCTTCGGCCGCTCGGCGACCAGCGCCTCGGTCGTCAGCATCAGCGACGCGACAGACGCCGCGTTCTGAAGCGCCGCGCGCACGACCTTGGTCGGATCGATGACGCCGGCCTTGACCAGGTCCTCGTACTCCTCGGTCGCCGCGTTGAAGCCGAACGCGCCCTTGCCGTTCTTCACCTTCTCCACGACGATCGAGCCGTCGACGCCCGCGTTGCTGGCGATCTGGCGCAGCGGTTCCTCGGCGGAGCGGCGGATGATGTTGACGCCGTACTGCCGGTCATCGCTGAACTTGAGGCCGTCCAGCGACGACAGCGCGCGGATCAGCGCGACGCCGCCACCGGGGACGATCCCCTCTTCGACCGCCGCGCGCGTGGCGTGCAGCGCGTCCTCGACGCGGGCCTTCTTCTCCTTCATCTCCGACTCGGTCGCGGCGCCGACCTTCACCACCGCCACGCCGCCGACCAGCTTGGCCAGCCGCTCCTGCAGCTTCTCGCGGTCGTAGTCCGAGGTCGTGTCCTCGATCTGCGTCCGGATCTGCTTCACGCGCGCCTCGATGTCGGCCTTCTTGCCCGCGCCCTCGACGATCGTCGTGTTGTCCTTGTCGATCGTGATGCGCTTCGCGCGGCCCAGGTCCTTGAGCGTGATGCTCTCGAGCTTGAGGCCCAGGTCCTCGGTGATCGCCTGGCCGCCCGTGAGCACCGCGATGTCCTTCAGCATCTCCTTGCGGCGATCACCGAAGCCCGGCGCCTTCACGGCCGCCACCTGCAGCGTGCCGCGCAGCTTGTTGACGACCAGCGTCGCCAGCGCCTCGCCGTCGACGTCCTCGGCGATGAGCAGCAGCGGACGGCCCGACTTCGCGACCTGCTCCAGCACGGGCAGGAGGTCCTTCATGTTGGACAGCTTCTTCTCGTTGACGAGGATGAACACGTCCTCGAGCACCGCCTCCATGCGCTCCGCGTCCGTCACGAAGTACGGCGACAGGTAGCCGCGGTCGAACTGCATGCCCTCGACAACGTCCAGCGTCGTCTCCATCGACTTCGCTTCCTCGACGGTGATCACGCCTTCCTTGCCGACCTTCTCCATCGCCTCGGCGAGGATGTCGCCGATGACCGACTCGCCGTTGGCGCTGATCGTGCCGACCTGCGCGATCTCGGTCTTGCCCTTCGTCGGCTTGGCCTGATCCTTCAGGTTCTCGACGATCTTGGCGACGGCGGCGTCGATGCCGCGCTTGATGTCCATCGGATTGTGGCCGGCCGCGACCAGCTTCGAACCCTCGGTGTAGATGGCCTGCGCCAGCACCGTCGCGGTCGTGGTCCCGTCACCCGCGATGTCGGAGGTCTTGGAAGCGACCTCCTTGACCATCTGGGCGCCCATGTTCGCCAGCTTGTCCTCGAGCTCGATCTCCTTGGCGACGGTGACGCCGTCCTTGGTGACCGTCGGCGAGCCCCAGCTCTTCTCGATGATGACGTTGCGGCCGCGCGGCCCGAGCGTCACCTTGACGGTGTTGGCGAGGATGTTGAGCCCGCTCGCGATGCTCTGGCGGGCGCTCTGCGCAAAAACGATCTCTTTGGCTGCCATGACTCTGTATCTCCGTTTGTTGTTTGTTTTCTAAATCGTTAGTCGATCACGGCGAGGATGTCGTCCTCGCGCAGGATCAGGTGCTCGGTGCCGTCGATCTTGATCTCGTTGCCCGAGTACTTGGAGAACAGCACCTTGTCGCCGGCCTTCACCTCCAGCTTGCG
>DATMZL010001532.1:0-6500 GCA_035607075.1 Polyangia bacterium | reverse complement strand
CCTCAAGTAATCCGATCCCCTCTCCCGCTTGCGGGAGAGGGCTGTGGTGAGGGCAGGCCTTGCGAGCGCCCGCCCTCGCGCGAAGCGGCAATATGGGAGAGGGACAGGGTGAGGGGCCGATCCGCTGCAGCGTGCCGCCCACGCCGCCGATCCACACCCACCCATCCTTCGCCTTCGCGACGGCGCGCAGGTCCGCCTCCGTGCCCGACGGAACGGACGCCCACGCCTTCCCGTTCCAGTGCAACACCGTGCCGTGGTCGCCGACCGTCCAGACGTCGTTCGCGCCGGTGCCCGTGATCGCGCGCAGCGGTCCGCCTTGCGCGACCTTGTTCCGCTTCCAGCTCTTTCCATCCCAGTGCAGGATGTACGGCGTCGGCGCGACCTGCCGCGTGTAGCCTTGCCCGTACCGCTCCGACGGACCGGCGTCACCGCCCGTGCCCACCAGCCAGAAGTTCGTCGGGCTGCTGCCCCACGCGCCCTGCAGGTCCGCCGTGCCGCCCCAGGCGAGCGCGCCGTCCTCGGAGGGGCCGCCGTCGATCCAGCCACGCCCGTCCCAGCGCTTGACCATCGACTGACCGGCGGCCAGCACGAAGTCGGCGCCGGCGCCGCCCAGCGCCACCACCCTGGGCACGTTCGAATTCAACATCGACCAGCGGCGCCAGGCTGTCCCGTCCCAGCGAAACATGACGCGGGCCTCGCCGGCCACCCACACGTCGCGGCTGCCCGCGCCCCAGACGGAGAACAGCGGCTCGGTCGTCCCGGTCGGGACGCTCGTCCACAGCTTGCCGTCCCAGTGCCAGGCGGCGCCGCCCAGGCCCACCAGCCAGATGTCGTCGGGCGCGAGCCCCCAGAAGCGTTTGGGAAACTGGTCCAGCGCCGCCGCCCGTTCCCAGGCCGTGCCGTTCCAGCGGCGGATCTCGCCGGCGCGGTTGTCGGGCGCGATCGGAAACGACACCGCCGCCCAGACATTTGTCGCGTCCGCCCACAACGACACGATGTCCTCGCGTTGCTCGACGTCGAGCTCGGGCGCGGGGGCCGTCCACTTCCCGTTCGCCCAGCGCATCGCCGGCGGCTGCGGCTTGGCGCCGACGAACAGCCACAGCTCATCGCGGCCGACGACGAGGCCGCGCCAGATCGTCGGCGGGTAAAGGCCGGTCCACGAACGGATCCGCCCGATCACCGACAGCGTCGGCCCCTGCGAGCGATAGATGTTCCCGGCCGCGTCCGTGGCGAAGACGCGCCCGCCCGGAGCGCCGGCCAGCCAGTTGAGTCCCGATGTCTGTGACGGCGGCGCCAGCTCCTTCCAGCTGTTTCCATCCCAGTGGCGCAGCACGCTTCCACCACCCGCCCACACATCCGACGGCTCGGTCCCGGCGATCGCATGAACGTATTTCGTGGCCATCGGAAACGTCGTCCAGGCGGCGCCGTCGCGACGCGCGACGCCCCCTTCGCCGCCCACCCAGACGTCGCGCGGACCGGAACCCCACAGCGCACTGAACCGCCCGACTCCCGAAGGCGCGACGACGTCGGCGACGGCCTTGCCGTCCCAGTGACGCACCTTCGCGCCCTCGTAATTGAACGCGCCGTCGGGCCACTCGAGCATCCAGACGTCGTCGCCGCCGCTTCCCCACAGCTGGTACACGGCGGTGATGTTCCATGCGTCCGTCTTCCCGCGATCGACTGTTTCCCAGCCGGCGCCGCGCCGCCGGAGCAGGCGGTTGCTGCTCTTGGAAGAGCACTCTCGTTGCCTGTAGGCGTCGTCATCGTCTTGGGGCCTGACGACGTGCTGCCCGCCCGACAGCCAGACCTCGCGCCCGTTCGACCAGAGGGCCCTGAGGAGCTCGCACCGTTCATCGAATGGCGTCGGCACCGCTTGCCACGCGCAGCCGTCCCAGTGCACGAGGAGGTTGCTCTTGAAGCGTCCCTGCGAATCGTGACGCACGCCGATCGCCCACGCGTCCGACGGCGTTCCGCTGATCTCGCCGATCTCGTCGACGGGATCGGCCGCCGGCGGCAACGACGGACACTTCCGGGCGGCCGCCGCGCCCTCCGCGTTGCGCGCGCACAGACCGGCGCCGATCAGCAGTCCGAGCGCCACCCACTTCTGCCCAGACGTCACGGCGGGCCTATTATAGGTCGATGGCGACGCGCCCGGATCCTGCGCGGCTTGTTCCGTTGATCGCGGCGGCCGTATGGATTGCGATGACGATGAACATGCACGCAAATCAGCCGGAACGTCCGACGCACGAGCAGGAGGTCGAGTGGTTTCGCGCGCACATCCAGCAGTCGCTGGCCTGCCCCGACCTCTCGCGCGAGCCCGGCGTGTTCGGCGACGTCGAGGTGCGTTTCAAGACGCGCACGAAGTTCACCGCCGTCGCGACCGCCTCGCTGGGCATGCGGTTCGCTTCGTGCGTGTCGAAGGCGCTGCGCGAAAGCGATCGGGAGTTTCCGATCCTCGAGAACGAGGAGTACCCACCGCGCGACGAACGACGCTACGAACGTCCTCCGGGTGACGAGGAGGTGATCGTCTTCTCGTTCGGCAAGCCGCAACCGAACATGCCGGAGCCTGCCAAGCTGATGCCGGCCTGGAAGGTGGCACGCCGCAACGACCGTCCGGTGCGCTGGATCCTGCCTTCCGACATCACAGTCACGCCGGAGGGTTGCCTCTCGGTGCCGTCGGCAGCGATCCGCGCCGGCGTGGATCTGTGGCTCGATCAGTGGTCGAAGCGGGTCGCGACGATCTGGCTGCCGTTGCTTGGCCACAGGTTCACGTACCTGGTCGACCGGACCTGGCTGGTCGTGCCCGGTGACAAGGTGTACTGCCTGGTTCCGGTCGACGAGTCGCTGCGCGCGCAGATCGACGAACGCGGGGCCTGCTGGCGCGGCGCGACGGCCGACATCCTGGTGGAACCGCGCACCGGGTTCCCGACCGATCGGAGCTACAGATCCGTCAGCATCGCCGACGACAAGGCCTGCGCCGTCGACGCCGCTGGCGCGATCGTGTGTTGCGGGTTCCCGCGGCCGCCGCCGCCGCCCAAGGGCACGTTCAAGTCAGTCAGTGTGGCCGGCGAGCTCGCCTGCGCCGTGCGCAGCGACGACACGATCGCCTGCTGGGCGGGGAAGACGTCCGGGCAGGAATTCGCGGGCCGCTACGCCGAGGTCGTCGTCGGGGCCGGATCCGTGTGCGCGCGCCGCCTCGACGACGGGCGTTTCGAATGCCACGGCAGCCCGATCGACGTGTCGGGCGACGTGCGGCAGCTGGTTCTGGGGGACAGGCCTTGCGTGCTCCGGCGCGACGGGACGCTCGACTGCGGCGAGCGCGGCGGTGTCGCGACGCTGCCGCCACCGCAGCCGGTGATCGCGGTCGATCGCAATTACAGCATCTGCGCGCTGGTCGACGGCGGCGAAGCGATGTGCGCGGAGAGCGGCACGTCCGGGCCGTGGGGCTTCGTCTCGCGGGATCGCTTCAAGGACATCGCGACGACGTCGTGGGGCGGCTGTGGCCGGCGGCAGGACGACACAGTCGCCTGCTGGGGCCGGCTGCCCGGACCTGTTCCGCAAGGCCGGTTCAAGTCGCTGGACGGCGGGACCAACCACGTCTGCGGCATCCGCGATGACGGCCGCATCGCCTGCTGGGGCGGCCACGAGAACAAGAGCTCGCCGATCGGCGTTCTGTACGCGGAGTTCGAATGATCGTCGCGGCCGCGCGCTCGCCGCGCGACCAACGCCGCAAGCCGTCGTCTTATACTGCCGGGACATGAACCGCTTCCAGCGACGTGCCGGGCAGGTTCCGCGACCGATGGTCTGGCTCATCATGCTGGTGCCGTCGGCGCTGACGGCGTACTGGTGGGCCACGTATTCGGGCCTGTACCGCTTGCTGGCGGAGATGGAGCTTCAGAGCTTCGGGGCGTATTACCCGACATACACGGGCCTGTTCACGTGGTTCATCAGCCTGATTCCGGCGGTGATCGCCATCCAGATCATCGGCGGGATTCGCGAGCGCGAGCGCAGCCCGCAGGAGGCTGCCGCGCGCGCGATCGACCACAAGCTGCAGAGCGAGCGCTTCAGCAACTGGATCCTCCGCCGGCAGCGCCGCCTGACCGGTCTCGGCTTGACGCTGGGGCTGGCGGGCACGGGCATCTACTTCTCGGCGTCCGCGCTCGCAGGCGCGCGCGTGTCCGTCGACGCAGGGGCGCTGGAGCGCGGCGAGAAGCCAGCCGGCCGCTTCGCGGAGCTCGCGGGCCGGTTCATTGCCGACGACGCAGTGAGCGTGCGCGAGGGCAGCCACGGGGAGAAGGTCTACCTGCCGGTGGTGTCACCCGAGTGGCAGGCGGGACGGCCGGTGCGTGCCTACCTGGAGATGTACGGATCGTCGGTCGAAGCGTACGCGAGCGATCTCGCGACCGAGCACTACGAGGGAATGTTGACCGCAAACAGCCTGCCGGGTGCGGTGATCACGTCGCTGGCGGAGCGCGGCCACCCCGCCCCCGATCGCTACTGGGTGCTCGAGTATCGGCAGACGCCGGCCAAGCAGTCCGGCCTCGCGTCGGCGATGTACGGCGCGGCGGCGATCATCGGCCTCATCACGGCGATCGGGTGGGCGATCGCGGCGCGGCGCGAACGGGGGCGCGGCGCAAATGTCTGACCGGATTCGTCGCTGGAGCACCGTCGTACTGGCGTTGACGGTGGCGCTGGCGTTGACCGGCGGCTACCTCATCGTGAAGGGCCTGGCGACCGACCTCGCGGTTGCGAAGATCGAGGACGGATATCACCCGCCCCTGATCCGGCGCGGCGCGACCCTCCGGAACAACGACTACCGGGTCGTCGGAAAGCTCGTCGAAGGCAGCTCTGTCGCGTTCGACAACCAGGGAGTTGCCTGGCGCTGCGCGCCGGTGGTCTCGGCGCGCGGCGACGGTGACCCGCGGCCGCGCGTTTACTTCGCAGCGTCCGAGACGAGTTACCGGCGGGCGCTCGCGGAGGATCGTTTCGCGGGCGTGCTGCACTCGGCGTCGAGGGCGTTCCTCAACAAGCCACGGTACGAAGAGATCGCGTGCGGCGTGCCGCCTGACGCGTACGTGCTGATCGACGACGGGAGGCTTTATGCGTATCGGGCGTCGGGGCGATCGCTGGTGATCATCGCGGGGGTGATCGCGTTGCTGGCGGGGATCGCGTTTGTGGTCGCCGGCCGTGGATCGGCGCGGGCCCCTCACCCTAGCCCTCTCCCCGCTTCGCGGGGCGAGGGGACCTGACTTCGGGGCGAGGGAAGTTGGCTACTTGAGGCGGTCGATGAGCGACGACGGGCGGGGGCCGGTTGGGGTGAGGGTGAGGCGGCGGCCGTCGTCGGGGGCGAAGTCGATCGCGATCTCCAGACGGTCGGCGGGCGCGGCGTCGGGGAAGCGATCCAGCCATTCGATGGCGACGGCGGCGCGATCGAACGCGTCCACCAGCCCCAGCTCGGCGAGCTCGCGCGCGTCCTCGATTCGGTAAAGATCCGCGTGCACCAGCGGCACGCGGCCCGGGTGCTCGTTGACGAGCGCGAACGTCGGGCTGGCGACGTGGCGATCCGGCGGCACGTCCAGCCCGCGCGCCAGGCCCTGCACGAACGTCGTCTTGCCCGCGCCGAGCGGACCGACAAGCGCCAGCACGTCGCCGGCGGCCAGAAGTCGGCCCAGGCGTTCGGCGATCGCCTGCGTTTCGGCGGCGCTCGCCGCGGTGAGAACCAGCGGCGGCGTGCTCAGAGCTTGATCTTCTCGAAGTGGACCAGATCCGCGAAGGCGGCAAACCGCTCGCGCACCTGCGTCAGGTCCAGCCGGCGGAAACGGTCGAGGCTGAAATCCTCGACGGAGAACGACGCCAGCACCGAGCCCATGATCATCGACGTGCGGATCGTCGTCGGCGACGTGTCGCCCTCGCGCGCCAGCCAGCCCATGAAACCGCCCGCGAACGAATCGCCCGCGCCCGTCGGATCGACGACGTCCTCGATCGGGAACGCCGGCGCCGCGAACACGCCGCCCTCGTGGAACAGCAGCGCGCCCGCGTCGCCGCGCTTGATGACGACCGAGCCCGGTCCCATCGCCCGGATCGCCCGCGCCGCCGCCGGCAGATTCGCCTGGCCCGACAGCTGCCGCGCCTCCTCGTCGTTGAGCAACAACATGTCGACGCGCTCGAGCAGCTTCACCAACTCCGGGCGCTTGATGTCGATCCAGAGGTTCATCGTGTCGCAGGCGACGAACTTCGGCTTCTTCGCCTGCTCCAGCACGCCGAGCTGCAGCACCGGATCGATGTTGGCGAGAAACACGTAGTCGGAGTCCGACCAGGTCGGCGGCAGCTTGGGGCGGAACGTCTCGAAGACGTTCAGCTGGGTGTCCAGCGTCGTCCGCGTCGAGAAGTCCGGCGCGTAGACGCCCGCCCAGCGGAACGTCCGGCCACCCTTGACGCGTTCCAGGCCCGCGAGGTCGACGTTGCGCGACTGCAGGTACTGCGTGTGCGCCTCGTCGAAA
>DATMZL010000667.1:0-4358 GCA_035607075.1 Polyangia bacterium | reverse complement strand
CCCTCCATCCGGCGCAGCGCCGCCGTGACGACCGCGTTCTTGGGATCGAATGCGAGGACCCGGTTCCAGATCTCCAGCGCTTTCGCCGAGCGCCTTCCCGCCAGGTGACGCGACGCCGCCGCCGTGAGAGATGCCGCCAGGCGCTTCGGCAGCTCCGCCTCGTAACCGGCGGGGTTGGCGAAGAACGCCCGCAGCTCCGCGCGAATCTCGCCGAGGCCCGCGTCCGCGAGGTACGCGCGCAGGTCGTCGGCCAGCGGCCCGACGTCGGCGTAGCGGTCCTCGGGCCGGCGCGCCAGCGCCTTCGAGATGATGCGCGACAGCGCCTGATCGACGCCGCGCCCGACGAGGCGCGGGTCGGGGAACTTGCCCTCGGTGATCCGGCGCAGCACCTCGTGCGGGTTCTTGCCCGTGAACGGGAGGCTGCCCGTCGCCAGCAGGTAGAGCATGATGCCGACGGAGAACACGTCGGTCCGGAAATCCAGCTGCTTGCCCTCGACGATCTCGGGCGCCATGTACGCGGGCGATCCGAGCAGCTGACCCGTCACGGTCATCCGTTCCAGGTCCAGGACCTGCGCGATGCCGAAGTCCATCAGCTTCAGCAAGCCGTCCTTCCGCACCATCACGTTCTCGGGCTTCACGTCGCGGTGAAGCACGCCGACGCCGTGCGCGTGCGCCAGCGCGCCGCAGACTTCGACGGCGATCAGCGCCGCGACCTCCGGAAAGCGCAGCGTGCGCGCGCTCAGGAACTGCTTCAGCGTCTGGCCGTCGATGAACTCGGTGACGATGTACGAGCTCTGCGAGTCGTGGCCCGAGTAGTCGAAGATCTCCAGGATGTTGTCGTGGCGCAGCTTGGCGACCGCCTGCGCCTCCCGTTCCAGGCGCGCCTTCGATTCAGGCTCCGCGGCGAGGTGCTGGTGCAGGACCTTGATGGCGACAACGCGCTTCAGCGTCTCGTCGGTCGCACGGTACACGACCGCCATGCCACCTTGGCCCACCTCTTCGATGAGCTTGTACCGGTCGGGGATCTTGGCTTGCTCCATCCGTCACCCTGACGAACGTGTCATACCTGCAAGCTAATGGCCGCATATTACGCGGAGTTGCGGGGCGGCTTCAAGCCCACCCCACAGTGCCTCGCATGTCAGGCCTACCGGTCAGGCTTTTGCGAGGTTCTCGACGGGGTGCGACAGGAAATAGGGCAGCGCCTCGACCATGAGGTCGAGCTCGGGGTCCAGCTGCTTGCCGATCCCCTCGGTCACGGCGATCGCGATGTTGACGATGGTGAAGCTGGCGTTCACGCGCACCCGGTGGCGGCGCATGATGCCCAGCAGGTCCAGCAGGACGCGCCCGACCTGGACGTCCCCCAGGCGCTGGCCCCAGTAGCGGCCGACGAACTCGATGATCGCCGCGCGCAGGCGCTCGAAGCGCTCCGGGTCGTCCGCCTGGTCCGACCCGGTCGACAGCTTGTGGATGACGCGCGCCATCCCGTCTCCGTCGCGCTGCGCCCAGGCCGCGAACAGGCGCGAGAAACCTTTGCGGTGATGCTCATCCAGCTCGCCGACCAGGCCCAGGTCCAGCAGCGCCAGCTTGTCGTCGGGCGTGATGAAGATGTTCCCCGGGTGCAGGTCGGCGTGCACGAAGCCGTCCTCGAAGATCATCTTCATCAGCGTCGCCAGGCCGAGGCGGGCCACCCGTTTCGGGTCGGACCGCGTCGCGCGCGTCGCGAGGATCTTGGTGCCCGCGATGTAGCTCATGGTCAGGACGCGCTCGCCCGACAGGGTCTCGACGACATCGGGAAATACGACGTCGGGATGGCCCTTGAAGTTCGTTCGGAAGCGCCGGTTGTTGTCGGCCTCGACGCGGAAGTCCAGCTGCGCGAACACCGCGCGCCCGAACTCGTCCAGGGTCTCCATCGGCGACAGCGTCGAGATCGACGGGATGCGCGCGATCAGGCGCGCCCACAGCTTCATCACGACGAGGTCGAACGTGCAGATCTCGACGACGTCGGGCCGGCGGACCTTGACCGCCACGATACGGCCGTCGGGCAGGCGGGCCTTGTGCACCTGCGACACCGACGCGGACGCGATGGGCACCGGGGCGAACTCGGCGAAGAGCGTGCCCAGGGGCCGCCCGAGGTCGGCCTCGACGGCGCGGACGACATCCTCGAACGGGAAGGGGCCGACGTGGTCTTGCAACTCGGCGAGCGCGGTCGAAATGTGTTCGGGTATGAGATCGGGACGCGTGCTCATGATCTGGCCGACCTTGATGAAGGTCGCGCCCAGCTGCCGGAAGAGGTCGACGACGACGCGGCCAAGCCACGCTTGCCGCCGCACCTTGCCCGATCGGCGAAACCAAAGCGCCAGCCAGCCGACGCAGAACCGCGTGCCGTGCTTGGCGAACAGCGCGCCGATCACGAGGGCGCGCGCGGCCAGCCGCCAGCGGGGCAGGGACTTCGCGGACATTGTCGGAAATTCTAACGCGAACCGCGACCGATGCGCACCCCGCCGCGCAGCCGGGTTATGCTGGTACGTCCCATGACTGCCCCCGCCCAGACAACCCCTGTGGTTTCTGCCGCCGGCAAGCCGGTCGGCGACGTGCGCAAGGACGATCCGCGCACCGCGGTCGAGCTGTGGAAGCGGCGGTTGGCGGCCACCCCGCACGCGGTCGCGTTCCGGTTCTACGACAAGGACGCCTGGCAGGGGATGACGTTTCGAGAGGCCGACGGGGCCGCGCGCGAGATCGCCGCCGGTCTCATCGCGCGCGGCATCGTTCCGGGCGACCGGGTCTGCATCGTGTCGCAGACGCGGGTCGAATGGGTGCTGTGCGACATCGCCATCTTGCTCGCCGGCGGAATCGCCGTGCCGATCTACGCCTCGAACACCGCGGAGCAGTGCGAGTTCATCGTGCGCGACGCGGGCGCGAAGATCGTCATCGTCGAGGACGCCACGCAGCGCGAGAAGCTCACCGGCGTCCGCGACAAGCTGTTCACGGTGGCGCACATCGTCCAGCTCACGGGCGATCCGCCGGTCGGGCTGACGCCGCCGCCAGTCGCGGGCGCCTCGGCGCCGCCGCGCTTCGTGCAGTCGCTCGCCGAGCTGCGGGCGGCAGGGCGGCAGTGGGGCGTCGCGCACCCGGGCGAGCTGGAAGCGCACGGCGAGACGGTCGCGCCCGAGTCGATGTTCACGATCATCTACACGTCGGGGACGACGGGCGTGCCGAAGGGCGTGGTGCTGACGCACGACAACCTGGTGGCCGGTGTCTGCAGCGCGATTCGCTCCATGCAGATCGAGACCATCGATGTTCAGTACCTGTTCCTGCCGCTGGCGCACGTGCTGGGCCGGGAGCTCGAGTGGACGACGATCGAGATGGGCTGCGAGACCGCGTTCTCGCGCGGGACGGCGCTGATCAAGGAAGACCTCGTCGCGATCCGGCCGACCTTCATGGCCGGCGTGCCGCGCATCTTCGAGAAGTTCTACACCGGCGTGCAGGCGGCGATGGCGCAGGGGTCGGGGCTGAAGCGCAAGATCGCGGCGTGGGCGCTGCGCGTGGGCGCGGCCAACTCCGCGGCGCTGCGGGCCGGACAGCCCGGGGGCGGTTTCTCGTACTGGCTCGCCGACAAGCTGGTGTTCTCGAAGCTGCGCGCGCGGCTTGGGCTCGATCGCGCGAGCTTTCTGATCTCGGGCGGGGCGCCGCTGGCGGCGGAGATCGCCGAATTCTTCCACGGCGCGGGCATCCTGATCCTCGAGGGGTACGGCTTGACCGAGACGGTCGCGGCCGCCTTCTTGAACACGCGGGAGAAGTTCCGCTTCGGTACTGTCGGTCCTGCGCTGGACGTCGTCGAGGTGAAGATCGCCGACGACGGGGAGATCCTGATGCGCGGTCCGTCGGTGTTTCGCCAGTACTACAACAATCCGTCGGCGACCGCCGAGTCGGTCGATCCCGACGGCTGGTTCCACTCGGGCGACATCGGGCAGCTGGAAGACGGCTTCCTGCGCATCACCGACCGCAAAAAGGATCTGATCGTCACGGCGGGCGGCAAGAAGATCGCGCCGCAGGCGCTGGAGAACGCGCTGAAGGCGCGCTCGGCGCTGTTCAGCCAGGTGCTCGTCTACGGTGACAAGCGCCCGTACTGCGTCGCGCTGGTGACGCTGTCCGACGACGCGCGCAAGCGGTTCGGCGGCGCCGAGTTCGAGGCCCTGGCGGCGGCGCCCGAGGTGAAGGCGGCGGTGCAGGCGGAGATCGACGCGCTGAACAAGAACCTCGCGTCGTTCGAGTCGATCAAGAAGTTCTCGATTCTCCCGGCCGACTTGACCGAGGCGTCCGGCGACCTGACGCCGAAGCTCTCCGTCAAGCGCAAGGTC
>DATMZL010001126.1:0-5212 GCA_035607075.1 Polyangia bacterium | reverse complement strand
CGCGGGAGTACATCAGCCGCAAGCTGCGCAAGCACGTCTGGAAGGATCCCAAGCTGGTGTTCTACGAAGACGGCACCGCCACCACCGTCAGCGTCGATCAGTGGGACGCCAAGACCTACTCGCTGAAGAAC
Source organism: Polyangia bacterium (assembly GCA_035607075.1). Classification (GTDB taxonomy): domain Bacteria; phylum Myxococcota_A; class Polyangia; order Fen-1088; family Fen-1088; genus JADGRB01. The sequence goes on along the minus strand of DATMZL010001126.1, from coordinate 5,081 downwards.
AACGGCAAGGTCGACGCCTCGAACGACGCCGACATGCCGACGCAGATCATCGTCGGCCTGCTGCCGTTTCTTTTCTACAGCCAGCCGCACCCGCCCAAGGCCGCGCTGGTCGGTTACGGCTCGGGCGTCACCGCCGGCGCGATCACGCAGTACCCGATCAAGTCGCTGGAGGTCGTCGAGCTGGAGGAGGCGGTCTACCGCGGCTCGCGCTTCTTCGAGAACGACAACCACCGCCCGCTGCAGAACCCGAAGGTCACCGCGCGCGTCGGTGACGGGCGCAACTTCCTGACCCAGCGGAGCGACAAGTTCGACGTCATCGTCAGCGAGCCGTCGAACCCGTGGCTGACCGGCGTGTCGAACCTGTTCACGCGCGAGTACTTCCAGCTCGTGAAGAAGCGCCTGGCCGAGCACGGCATCTTCTGCCAGTGGGCGCAGCTCTATGAGATGGCGCCCTGGAACATCAAGACCATCCTCGGCACCGTGCGCGCCGAGTTCCCCTACGTTTACGTGTTCGCCGCCGAGGACTGGTCGTCGGACACGGTCCTGATCGGCAGCATGGACCCGCTGCCGCTCGACTACGACATCGTCGAGCGCGCCTTCCGCGATCCGGTGACGCGCGCCGAGGCGCGCCGGGGTGGATTCCAGTCGCCGCACGACGTGTTCGCGTACGTGCTGCTCGGCCCCGAGGAGCTGGAGGCCTTCACGGCCGGCTCGCCCGACAACACTGACGACAACGCGCGCATCGAGTTCGCGGCGCCGCGCGATCTGCTCGGGTACGCCAAGTTCGAACCCTATCGCGCCAACGTCTACGGGCCGATGTGGCCCTACGGCCGCCTCAGCGAGCTGGTCCGCGGCTACGGGGACGGCCCCGACAAGAGCGCCCGCTGCGGCGGACTCGCGCGCAGCCTGCTCGCGCACGGCAAGGCGCGCGAGGCGGAGCTGTGGACGCGCCGCGCGGAGGCCGCCGGCGACTCGCCCGAGGCGAAGCACGCGCGCCTGCTGCTGAAGCTGGTATCGACGCGGCTGGATCGCGATCCCGAGATCCCGCTGGCGCCCGGCGAGGATCTGGAGCCGCCGACGGTCCCCGGCTACCTGGCCGACAAGCACCCCGACCTGGTGGCGAAAGTGAAGACCGAATATCCGGAGGTGATCGCCCACTACCGGTCGCACCGCTTCGTGACCGGGTACAAGGTCCTCGAGGCGTGGCCCGAGGATTTGTGGGCGGGCCTCGGCAAGGATTTCTCGATGCTGACGGGGTTTCTCGATTACAAGGCCGAGATCTACGCCGACGCGATCGACGAGCTGAAGGCGTTGGCCGACGACTCCACGTACGTCGCGCGGCGGCCGGAATTGTTGTACTACCTGGGCCGCTCGTACTACGCCGCGTCGCAGTTCACGAAGGCCGTCGACACGCTGGAACGGTACATCCGGTCGCAGACCGTGCTGGGGCGGGACATCCTGCCCGCGGCGATGTGATACGTTCGGGGTGATGACCACCTCGGCCGACCGCGTCGTCGGGCTGGGCCAAGCCACCGTCGAACAAATCGGCGTGGGACCGCGTTCGTCCGAGACGGTCGTGGAGCTTGAGACGTTCAGCGTCCAGGCGGGGGGCGCGGTCGGAACGACGCTGGCCACGGTCTGCTCGCTGGGCGGCCAGGCGAGCTACTTCGGTCGGTTTTCCGACGACGAGTTCGGGTCGATCATCATCCGCGGCCTGAAGGCGTTCGGCGTCGACATGTCGTCCGTGCTGATCGAGCCGGGCAAGATCTCGCCCACGTCGTTCGTGCTGGTCGACGAACGCACCGGGCGACGGCTGGTGCGCTACACGCGCGGCAGCACGACCGCGATCGATCCGGGCGAGCTGCCGCGCAAGCTGCTCGACGGCGCGCGCATGCTGCTTGTCGACGGCCGCAACCCGGCGACGCACATCGCGGCGGCGGAGCGCGCCCGCGCCCAGGGCGTGACGGTGGTGCTCGACGCGCGACGCCTGGGCGGCGGTATGGGCGAGCTGCTCGATCTCTCGGACATCGTCATCGGCAACGAGCGGTTCGCCGCCGAGTTCTCTCATTCGTCGGACATGAAGCGCAGCCTCGTCGAGCTGACGCAGATGGGACCGCGCATCGCCGTCATCACGCTGGGTGAGGAGGGCGTCATAGGGCTGGAGGGCGAGACGCTGGTCCGCCAGCCGGCGCTGCCGATCGAGGTCTACGACACCAACGGCGCGAGCGAAGTGTTCCGGGGCGCGTTCATCTATGGCCAGCTGCAGGGCTGGCCGCTGGACCGCTGCCTGCCGTTCGCGAACGCGGCCGCCGCGCTGAACTGCCGCCACCTGGGCGGCACGGGCGGCATTCCGACGCTCACCGAGGTCACGCAGGCCGCCGGCCTGTCGGCGTAGGCGGCCCATGCGCATCACGCTCGCAGACGTCGAGCGGACGCTCGCGGCGGGCCACTGGCCCGAGCTGGAGGCGACGCTCGCGCGAGACGACGACGTTGGCCGCTGGCTGGCGCGCGCGATCCGCCGCGACCTCTCGGTCGTCGTCGCGCATCCGGAGCTGATCTTTCCGTGCGCGTACCGGCATCTTCGCCGGCACGGTGGCGACGACGGTCTTCCGTCGATCCGGGCGGTGCTCGACGATTGGCAACGCGAGGCGGGCGCGCGCGGCGGCGGTCGCTGGTTGTGCGCGCTCCGCGCGATGCCCGTTGCGCTCGATGCGCCGCTGCTCGAGGAGATCCGGGGCGACGGCGCGCCCGGCGGACCGGACTGGCCGTCGCCCGAGGAGCCGCGCTTCTCGCTGGACCGGCTGAAGCACAGATTCGGCGGGTTCACGTGGCGCGACCGGATCAGCGGCGCTTCTGGCGAGGTGATCATCGACGACGACGTGTCGTTGGGCGCGATCGCGGACGCGCCCGCGGGTGACGTCCTGGTCGCGGGCTGGTGGGGCGATTACGACGGCGTCATTTGTCGCGTGAATCCCGCGACCGGCCGTCTGATCTGGCGGACGAACCTCGAGCACTCCGTCGCGGACATCACCGTCTCGCCGGACGCGCGGTTCGCGCTGGTTCGCGACGGGCGCCGGTACTTCGCGATCGACGTCGAGACCGGCCGCGATCCGCGCCCGATCGATCTCGTGCCATCGCTGCCGTGCCGGTTCTCGCGCGACGGCCGGATGATCGCGGTGCACGGTCACGGCTTCGTGCAGGTGTGGGATCTGGCGGCGCTGCTCGCGAAGCGCTGGCCCGAGCCGACCGGCGCGCACGGATTGGTCGACGCGGAGTTTTCACCCGACGGCGCACTGCTGCTGACCGGCGAGCGCCTGTGCGACGGAAGGACGGGGCGGCTCATCGCCACGCTCGACGTCGAGCAGGGCGAATATCTCGAGGGCGGACCGCCCTTGCGGGGGCGGCGCGTGGTGCGCGACGGATTCGTCGAGGCGAGCCCCTTCGGAATGTACAAGTGGGACGCACAGGGACGGCTGGTCGTCGACGAGCGCGAGCGGCGCTACGGGCTGGGCCAGGAAGTCCTGTTTGCTTCCGACGGCGAGACCGTCGCGCTGGGGCCTTCCGCTTTCCGCGAGGGCCGGATCGAGCTGCGCGGTGTCCGCGACGATCGGCGGCTCGCGTCGATCGAAGCGAACTGCACGCACGTGTTCGAGTGGTCACCCGACGATCGGCAGCTCGCGTTCGTGACTGCCGATGGCGAGCTCGGCCTCGCCGAGCGTGACGGTTCGTTCCGGATCCTCGGCCACGCCCCCGGCACGCAAAACCTTCGCTTCTCGGTCGACGGCGCGGTAATCCGATCGCGCGGGGAGCACGGAGGACTGCTGTTCTGGAGCGTCGCGCGCGGAGGGACCGTCGAAGCCGAGGCCTTCCGCGATCGCGCGCATCCGTACCTGGGCCGCTTCGAGGCGGGGCTGTTCGCGATAACAGACGAACGCACCGGCGGCGTCGTGGCCCGGATCCCGTCGGATGAGAAGCTGATGAGCGACGCGAACGGGACCTTCTGGGCAGGGCGGCGCTCGCACTACGAGCTCGCTTCGTACTGACCGCCGGACCCCTCACCCTAACCCTGTCCCCGCTCCGCGGGGCGAGGGGACCGGAGCCGGATCTTTCTTCTCCCTCTCCCGCTTGCGGGAGAGGGGTGAGGGCAGGCCTTGCGAGCGCTCACGTTCGCGCGGCACACGCCGCCGCCCCGCCCGCCGAACTTTTTCGTGATTGGTTTTCCCCGCTGGGGACACTTACGCACCAGGACCATGAACAAAGTTAACGAAGTCGTCCTAAGTGCTGTTTTCGGTTGCACATTTTTGGTGGCCGCCTGCACGAAATCTGGTTCCGGCGCGACGCCGGGCACGGGTGGTGCGGGCGGTACCGGCGGCACGGCGGCACCCTGCGCGCAGACCTCCTGCGGCACCGCCTGCGTGAACACCGCCTCGGATCCGCAGAACTGTGGCGGCTGCGGCAAGGCCTGCGCCGCCGGACAGACCTGCCAGAGCGGGTCCTGCCAGTGCCAGCCCGGGTTGCTCAACTGCAACAACACCTGCATCTCGTCCGACGCCCTGAACTGCGCGGGTTGCAACATGCCCTGCCAGCCGGGTGAGGTCTGCAACGCCGGCGTGTGCGGCTCGATGTGCGCCCCGGGGACGACCCAGTGCCCCAGCGGGTCTTGCGTCGTCACCAACGGAAACGACGCCCTCAACTGCGGCGGCTGCGGGGCGACGTGCCCGGCGGGCGCTGTCTGCAACACCGGTTTGTGCGGGTGCGCGATCGCCGGTCAGATGTTGTGCGGCTCCGGCTGCGTCGACACGACCACCAGCATCGCGAACTGCGGCAGCTGCAACCACCCGTGCGCCAGCGGCCAGACCTGCGTGGGCGGGACGTGCGTCGGGGGCGCGGGCGGCATGGCCGGCACGGGCAGCGGCGCGGCGGGCACCAGCGGCGCGGCGGGCACCGCCGGCGCAGCGGGATCCGCCGGCACGGGTGACGCTGCCGGCACGGGCGGCGGCGCCGGCACGGTCGGATCGGGCGGCAGCGGGGGTCGCGACGGGGGCGCCGACGCGACCGCTGCGCGCGACGGCGGCGCCGAC
>DATMZL010001474.1:0-2634 GCA_035607075.1 Polyangia bacterium | reverse complement strand
GCCTAAGCCCGCCGACCTGTCACCGATGTCTTGTCCCCTCAATGTCACCGATGTCTTGTCTCCACACCCCTTGCGAGGGGCAGCCCGGGAGAGGGTGCCGACCGCAGGTCGGCGGGAGAGGGCAAGCCTTGCGAGAGTGTTACGGATACGCGAGGGCCTCGCGGTTCCAGCCCGCCAGCGTCGCGCCCGCGTCGTACGAGGTTTGAGCGAAGTCCAGGATCGCAGCGACCGGGTCGGACGCGCGCCGGACGTCGTCGTAGGGCAGGACGAATTCCTTCAGAGTCGGGCTCCAGGACGCCGCGGTGGGACGGATCGCCGACGCGGGCAGGCCGGCCGGTTCGGGGACCGTGTACGAGTAGAACATCGCGTCGGTCGCGCCCGTTGCCGCCCATGGGTCGCCCGGCCAGAACCCGAGTGAGATGACCTCCTCGTCGTAGGCATCGCGTTCGACCTTCCCTTTGCGCTCGGGCGCGCGGCGGCCGCTGAAGCGCGTGACCGCGAGATCGAAGGCGCCCCAGAAGAAGTGGACCGGGCTGCACTTGCCGCGGAAGCGCGAACGAAACAGCTGGAACACGGGTTCGATCCGACGCAGCGCCTGCCAGAACTGCTGCACTGCTGCGCGATCGTAGTGCGCGTGCTCGAGATCGGCGGTGAACGGCGCCGTGACCGGGCACTCCTGCGGCTGCGGCCAGATGCGTGCCTCGACGCCGATGCTGGCGAGCGTGCTCATCAGCTCCTCGTAGAAGATGCACACGGCGCGCGCCGCGAGCGGCAGCGACCGGACGTTGCCGTCGCTGTCGTCGATGATCACGCGGTGATCGATGAAGTCCAAGGTGATCTGGAGGAGACGGTCGTTGTACGGCATCGGCGACGTCGTCAGCCCGCGCGCGGTCACATACAGCGTGACGTTCCACCACTGGTTGGTCTTGGGCGCGAGGGCGAGGCGAATCTTGCCCACCATCTGCGTGTAGAGGAGGAGGGTCGCGTAGGTGTCGCGCCAGGCGCCGACGCGCAGCTCCGGCCAGCGGGTGGGCTCTGACATGGGCGACAGCATAGCCACGATTCGGGGCGCGGCGTACGCTTCAGGAATGCGCAATGGCTTAATGGATATCCGGATCACCTTCGCTTTCGCTTTCGCTTTTTCGTGCGCCGCCGTCACCGCGAGCGGCTGCAATCCCTTCGGGGGCAAGGGGTGCACGCTGGTCGGGTGCTCGGACCAGTTCAGCGCAACGATACGGAGCGCCGACGGCAGCTTTCCGAGCGGTGCACACCGCATCGAGCTGCTGGTCGACAGCACCAGCCTGACCTGTTCGTTCACGGCGACCGCAGACGGTCAGGCGCAGCCGAGCTGCGGCTCCGGCATGCGCGTGACGGTGTGGCCGGAGACGACGTGCACGGATACGACGACGAACGGCAGCGTGAGCCACCAGTGCGATCCGATCCCGGGCAAGTTTTACGAGACGATCACGCTGGAAGGAACGCCCGGGCAGGTGCACGCCTGGCAGTACGTCGACGACGTCGCGATCCTCGATGCGGCGACGGCACCGACGTATCACGCGAACGCGCCCAACGGGACCGAGTGCGGCCCGATCTGCCAGCAGGCGAGCGTGTCGTGGACGTTCATGCCGTAACGCGTGGGGAGCCGGCGAGCTCTGCTCGCCGCGTACCATCGCGGGAGGGTTCGGGTTCCCGATTCAACTGACGCTGACGTCCTGCTCCAAACGCGTCGACGATGTGAGGGTTCGACTCACGCGCGCACACTGCCGCGGACGCCGCGCGTCGCGTTCTGCGTGAGCTGTCTATTGCGGCATAGGGATCTGACCGATGAGGAGATCAGAACACCGCATGAGCATGAACGGCAACGGCACGCGAAAGGAGACGAAGGGCTGGGAGATCAGCCCTTCGGGACAGATGGTGAACATCGGCGGCGGCGTCGACGGCATCGTCGTCGAAGAGGGACTGCCGATCACGGACTCCGCCGTCGTGAAGACCGAGCCGCCGCCACCGCCGGTCATGGCGAAGGCCCCGTTGCCGCCGCCGCGCGAGCGAAAGACGACGCTCGACACATTCAATGACGAGCTGGCCGTGCTGGATCGCCCGATCGAAGGCGACGTGGAATACGAGGACGAGGTGCAGCCGCCGTCGCGCTTCCGCCGGGTCGGACTGTTCGCAGGCATCGTCGTCGTGATGGGGCTGGGCGGCGGCTTGCTGCTGTCGCGCCGACACGCGACCGTCGAGGCGCCGGCGCAGGCGTCCGCGCAACCGGCGCCGCCGGCGGCCACGCCTACGGTTCTCGCCGCGGCAGCACCGGCGGCGGCGATGCCGGCTCCCACACCGACGCCGGCCGCTGAACCGCCCGCCGAGCAGGCGGCGGCGCCTGCACCCGCAGCGGACGAAGGCGCCGACGAGCCCTCGACGGATGACGAGCCGACGCCCGCACCGGCGAAGCGTTCCGCCTGGTCGAAGGTTCGCACCAAGTCGTCGACGCACTCGAAGCACGCGCGGTCTTCGGGCGGCAAGACCACGTACCGTCGGGTCACGACGACGACGACCCACCACTCGGTCAAGCGCGTCGTACGCCAGCGCTAGTCGGCGGCTAGCTGCTCCCGCGCGAAGCGCGGGTGTGCAGCTATT
>DATMZL010001433.1:0-14298 GCA_035607075.1 Polyangia bacterium | reverse complement strand
CTATGTGCTGATGAAGTACTTCCAGCACGACGGCGCGACGGCGCGGAAGATCATGCTGCACGTCCACACCAAGGGGATCGGCGTCGCCGGGGTCTATCCGTTCGAGGTGGCCGAGACCAAGGTCCACCAGGTGGTCCAGTTCGCGCGCGAGAACGAGATGCCGCTGCAGGCGTCGCTGCGCAAGAGCCAGGAGCAAGGCTGATGCTGACGCCCGAGCTGGAAACCGCGATTCGAAACGCGCTGGAGGACGCGACCCGGCGCGGGCACGAGTTCGCTGCGCTCGAGCACCTGCTGCTCGCGCTGCTCGGCGACGGGAACACGGCCGATGTGGTGAAGCACTGCGGTGGGTCGGTGTCGCGGCTCAGCGGCAAGCTGGAGGCGTTCCTGGAAACCGAGCTGAAGCCGCTGCCCGAATCGGAGCGGGAGCGCGCCCAGCCCACGCTGGCGTTCGCGCGCGTCATCCAGCGGGCGGTCAACCACGTGCTGGGCGCCGGCAAGGCCCAGGCGTCGGGGCCGAACGTGCTGGTGGCGATGTTCGCGGAGCCCGATTCCCACGCGGTCACATTTCTCAAGGAGGAGGGGATCACGCGCTTGGATGTGGTCAGCTACATCTCGCACGGCATCTCCAAGCTGCTGCCCGCGAAGACGACCGGCCTGCCCGGCGGCGAACGGCCGATGGGCGAGGACGAGGATGAAGAAACGCCCGTCGATCCGCTGGCAAAGTACGCGGTCAACCTGAACGAGCGCGCGCGGGCCGGCGAGATCGACCCGTTGATCGGGCGCGGGCCGCAGATCGAGCGCGCGCTGCACGTGCTGGCGCGGCGCCGCAAGAACAACCCGCTGTTCATCGGCGACGCGGGCGTGGGCAAGACCGCGATCGTCGAGGGGCTGGCGCGCCGCATCGAGCTGGGCGAGGCGCCGGCGGCGGTGTCGGGCGCGGTGATCTACGCGCTCGACATGGGATCGATGGTCGCGGGGACGCGCTACCGCGGTGACTTCGAGGAACGGTTCAAGGCTGTGATCGCGGCGCTGCAGGAGAAAGAGAACGCGATCGTGTTCATCGACGAGCTGCACACGATCGTCGGGGCGGGCGCGGCGTCGGGCGGCGCGATGGACGCGTCGAACCTGATCAAGCCGGCGCTCGCCAACGGCAAGCTGCGCTGCATCGGCACGACGACGCACAAGGAATACCGCAGCTACATCGAGAAGGACCGGGCGCTGGCGCGGCGGTTCCAGCCCATCGAGGTGGACGAGCCGTCGATCGAGGAGACGGTGAAGGTGCTGGAGGGGCTGCGCGGCCGCTACGAGGAGTTCCACGGCGTCGGCTACACCGACGAGGCGCTGCAGGCGGCGGCCGACCTGTCGTCGCGCTACCTGACCGAGCGGCGGCTGCCCGACAAGGCGATCGATCTGATCGACGAGGCGGGCGCGGCCGCCAAGCTGAAGGACAAGGCCGGGCGCAAGACCGCGGACGGCAAGCGGCGCGTCGGCTCGAAGGAGATCGAGACGGTCGTCGCGACGATGGCGAAGATTCCGCCCCGGCGGGTGGGGGGCGACGATCGCAAACGGCTGCAGGATCTGGAAGGCGACCTGAAGTCGAAGATCTACGGCCAGGACGCGGCGGTCATGCGCGTGGCGCAGGCAATTAAAATGAACCGCGCCGGTCTGGGGCAGCCCAACCGGCCGATCGGCTGCTTCGTGTTCGCCGGGCCGACGGGCGTCGGCAAGACGGAGCTCGCCAAGCAGCTGTCGGAGATTCTGGGCGTCGCGTTCATCCGCTTCGACATGTCGGAGTACATGGAGCGGCACACGGTGTCGCGTCTGATCGGCGCGCCGCCCGGCTACGTCGGCTTCGACCAGGGCGGTCTGCTGACCGACGCGATTCACCAGACGCCGCACGCGGTGCTGCTGCTCGACGAGATCGAGAAGGCGCACCCGGATCTGTTCAACTTGCTCTTACAAGTGATGGACCACGGCGCGCTGACCGATAACAACGGGCGCAAGTCGGATTTCCGCCACGTCGTGCTCATCATGACCAGCAACGTCGACGCGCGCGAGCTGTCGCGGCACATGCCCGGCTTCGGCCTGGGTGGCGCCGGGGCGGATCGCATGGGCGACATCGATGAAGCGTACAAGCGCATGTTCTCGCCCGAGTTCCGCAACCGGCTGGACGCGAAGGTCGACTTCGCGCCGCTGGACCCGGCGGTGATGGGGCGCATCGTCGACAAGTTCGTCGCCGAGCTGGCGGCGCAGCTGGGCGAGCGCAAGGTCAAGATCGAGCTGTCCGAGGCGGCGCGGGCCTACCTGGCGAAGAAGGGCTACGACCCGATGAACGGCGCGCGGCCCCTGGCGCGCGTGATCGCCGACGAGGTGAAGCGCCCGCTGACCGACGAGCTGCTGTTCGGCAAGCTGTCGACGGGCGGGGGCACCGTGCATGTGGATGCTGGCGCCGAGGGCGACAAGCTGACGTTCAACTTCGAGTAGCGAAGACCGACGACGGCGCTACTTCGCCCAGATCACGCCGGACATGAGCGTGCCGTCGGGGTCGGAGCCATGGTTCGTGCAGTAGTACGCCCAGAACCCGGCGACCGGGAACGCGAACGACGCCGTCGAGCCGAGGCCGGTCGGCGAGATCGGATTGCCGGTCTGCGTGCCGCGCGCCGCCGACGGCGCGAGCGGGTGGTTTCCGAAGTCGCCCGCGAACGTAACCGTCGTGCCGATCGGCACCTGGAGGCAGCGCGGGTTGTAGTTCTGGCCCTCGCCGCCGCCGAACGCGATCGTCGTCTGCCCCGTGATGTAGGCGGTTTGGCTGGCGCACGGCTCGACGGCGACGAAGCTGGGATCGCCGCCGCTGCCGCCCGCGCCGCCACCGCTCCCGCCCGCGGGGCCGCCGCTTGAGCCGCCGACGCCGAGCGGGTTGACGGCGCCGTTTCCGCTGCAGCCGACCGCCGCCGCAACGAGCAGGGCGGCGACCAGCCTCATTGCACCCAGATGACGCCGGCCATTCCGGCGCCGGTGTCGGACGCGCCGTGGAATGAACAGAAGTACGCGTAGAAGCCGGCGTTCGGGAACGTGAACGACGCCGTCGTGCCGCCGTCGATCCCCGCGGAGATCGCGGTGATGGGATTGCTCGTCGTGTTCCCGCGCATCGCCGACGGCTCGAGCGGGTGAAAGCTGAAGTCGCCCGAGAACGTCACCGACGCGCCGGCCTGCACCTTGAGGCAATGCGGATCGTAGGCGAAGCCCACGTTCCCGCCGAAGCTGATCGTCGTGCCTGCGACGTAGTCGGTCGCCGCGTTGCACGGCGCGATCGCCATGAACCCCGCCGGTGTGCCACCGGTCCCGCCGCCGCCAACGGCGCCGCCGGTACCGCCAGCCGACGCCCCGCCTGTTCCCGCTGCACCGCCGCCGGTTCCGCCCGCCGAGGCTCCGGCGCTGCCGCCACCCGTGCCGCCGGAACCACCGGTGCCGGGCGTGCTGTTGTTGTTGCTGCTGCTGCACGCGATCGTGGTGCCGGCCGCGAGCAGGACTCCGAGCGTCAGACGGATAAGCGAGGTCATGTTGTCTCCCTTTTGTCTCCCTTTATGGCGTCGCGGACGATATCAGCCCGGGCGAGTCACGCAAGCGGCGGCGCGCGGCCAGCACCACGGCCAGCGGCGCCAGTTCGCCGATCGCGGCGAGCAGGAACAGCAGCCGCGAGCCCTGCGCATCGTAAATCCGCCCGGTGACCGCGTTGCCGAGCGCGCTCCCGATGTTGATCGAAATCACCAGCAGCGCTTGTCCCGTGGCGCGCAACGACGGGGGCGTGACCGCGGCGATCAGCGCGATGCAGGCGCTCCAGAACATTCCGAACGACATCCCGTGCAAGGCCTGCAGGGCGACCAGCGCCCAGGGCGCGCGCACTGTCGCGATCGCCAGCCAGCGCGCGGCGCTGACGGCGAACGTGGCCGCCAGCAGCGTCGACAGGCGAAAACGCGCCTGCAGGCGGTGAAACACCATCAGGACGATCACCTCCATGACGACGCCGGTCGAGGAGGCGAGCCCCCACGACACCGGCGGCAGCCCGAGATCCTGCAGAAACACGCCGAAGTAAACGTTGTACGGCGTCAGGCATACCCAGTGCAGCGCCGCGATCACCAGCAGGACGCGCAGGCTGGGATCGCCGAGCAGCGCCTTCACGTTCGCCGCGCGCGGGCGCGTCGCCGCCTCGCCGGAACCATGCAGGCGCCAGGCGGCGGCGAAGGCGCAGCCCAGCGCCAGCCACATCGCGACAGGCACCAGCCGATCGGCCGGGTGCGCGCGGGCGGACAGCAGCGCGCCCAGCAGCACCGCCGCGACGACGTAACCGACCGATCCCCACAGGCGCAGTCGCCCGTAGATCGCTCCGGCGCGCACGCGCGCGACCGCGAACGCGTCGGCCAGCCCGCCCACGGCCACCGCGAACAGCGCGTACATCGCCCAGCCCGCGAAGATGACGGGAAAGCGGCGCGCGAACAGCATCGGCGTGAAGCAGAGCCACGCGCCGCCGACGACGATGCGGAGCATCCGATCGTGGCGCTGCGTGCGATCGGCCAGGTAAGCCCACACCAGCGGCACGACCAGCGCCAGCAGCGGCGTCACGACGAACACCGTCGAGATCTCGCGCCCGGACAGACCCAGCCCGCGCAGATACGCGGGCAGGAACGTCATGTAGACGCCGACCGACTGGTAATAGAAAAAATAAAATACTTCGATCAGGGTTTAAATATCCCGGCCGCGGTCGAGCCACCACGCCAGCCAGGCGATGCCCAGCACCTGGCCGAGCGTCGGCCGCGAGACCGGCGACGCGGCACGCAGCTTCGAGGTGGGGAAGAGGCCGAAGGCGTTGCGCAGGCGCTGCAGGCGGCTTTCGTCGATGCCGCCGCTGGCCGTGAGGCGCGCGCCGTGCTCGCCGCGCACGGCGCGTATCGTGCCGCGGCTGACCTCCGGCTGCGCTCCGACGATCTCGCGGATCGCGCGCAGCAAGGCGGGCGGGACGCGCCCCCGGATCACCAGCGCCCGGCCGTCGCGCACGGAGACGCAGAAGATCTCCGCGGATCGCCAGGCGACGTAGATCACCGCCGCCACCACCGCCACGATCAGCCACGTCTGCATTGCCGGTGAATGATACATGCCCGGTCGGACGGCGCGAAGGGTCGGCCGTCGCGTGATGCCGCGGCGCGCGTGGGCGCCGCTCGAGGTCAGTCCGGCTCGTCGTCTTGCGCGCGAAACGGCGAATGCTGATCGTAAAACCGCGCCTCCTCCGCCACTTCGACGGACTCGCGTTCGATGAACGCCGCGATCGCCGCGGCCAGCCCGCGATCGCGGATCCAGTGGGCGCTGTGCGTGAACGCGGGCGTCAGGCCGCGCTTTAGCTTGTGTTCGCCCTGGGCGCCCGCCTCGAACAGCGTGTGGCGGCGTTCGATGGCGCGTTCGATCAGCCGGTAATAGCAGAGCTCGAAGTGCAGCATCTGGAAGTCGTCCAGGCAGCCCCAGTAGCGGCCGTAGAGGTGCGGCCCCTTCTCGAAGTTGATGGTGCCGGCCACCGGTTCCTTGCCCCGGTACGCGAGCGCCGCGACCAGGCGATCGGCCAGCGTCGTGCGCGCGAGCTCGAAGAAGCGTTCGGTGAGGTAGGGGATGCCGCCATGGCGCGCGATGTTGGCGAGGTAGAACGCGCGCAGGGCCTGCCAGTCGCGCGGGTCCAGCTCGGCGCCGGACGCGGTGCGGAACGTCAGCCCGTGCGCGGCCGCGGTCTGGCGTTCCTTCCGCACCTGCTTCCGGTTGCGCGATCGGAAGGTCGTCAGGTAATCGTCGAAGCTCTCGAACGGACGCTCGGCGCGGTTGCGCCAGTGAAACTGCGTCGACAGGCGGGGCAGGTAGCCCTGCGCGGCCAGCGCGTCCTTCTCGGTTTCGGTGCAGAACAGGAAATGCACCGACGAGGCGTGTTCGTCGTCGGCGAGCTGCCGGATCGCGGCCAGCATCGCGGCGGTCAGGGCCCGGGCGTCCGCTTCGGGCAGCTCCGGATCGACGGCGAGTCGCCGCCCGGTCACGGGCGTGAACGGGATCGCCGCCACCAGCTTCGGATAGTAGCGAATGCCGCTGCGGTGCGCGGCGTTGGCCCAGCCCCAGTCGAAGATGAACTCGCCGTAGCTGTTGCTCTTGAGGTAGAGCGGCACCGCGCCGACCACCCGCCCACGGTCGCGCGCGATCACCAGGCGCGGCACGCAGCCGGCACGTGCGCCGACGCTCTCCGACGCTTCGAGCGTGGAGAGGAACGCGTGCTCGAGAAATGGATCGCCGTCGCCCGCCAGCCGATCCCACGCGGCAGCGTCCACGTCGGTGATGCGTTCGACAATCTGGATTTCGATTTACGGAAGACTAGCTGCTCTCGCCCGAAGCGCTACAGTCAAGGGATGCCCGAACCCCTCGCCCATCTGGCCACGCGCGTGGAGGCGCTCATGACGAAGGGCGGGTTGTGGCTGGGCGTCGCGATTTCGGCCGTGCTGGCGGTCGGCAGCATCGCGCTGGTGGCGTACATCGTGGTCCATTGGCGGTCCGATCACTTCAAGCATCACGTGCCGGGCACGCCGCCCGAGCCGCAGCACCCACTGGCGGCGGTGGCGAAGAACGTCGCCGGCGTCGTGCTGGTGCTGCTGGGCCTCGTGATGGCGCTGCCCGGGATCCCCGGCCAAGGCATCCTGACGATGATCGTCGGGCTCACCCTGATCGACTTCCCGGGGAAGCGCGGAATGGAGCGCCGCCTGATCGGGCGTCCCCGCATCCTGCACGCGATCAACCGGCTGCGCGCGCGCTTCCACCGCGAGCCGCTCGATCTGACGTAGCCGCGGCCGCGGCGTCGCGCGCGCTATTGATTGCGGCGCGCCGTGCACTCGGCGCACGGGCAGTTGGCGCGCAGATCGCGGAAGTTAAAGATGCCGCTCGAGTGGCCGTCGCTCCATTCGATCGCGATGGCGTACTGTCCGACAAGGTTGATCGCCTTGGCGCGCACGTTGTCGGGCACCGTCGTCGGTTCCAGCAGCGGGCGGCCGGATGTTTCCTCGATGCACAGCGCGCAGCGGCAGGCGAGGCGCAGATCGCGCGCGCGGTACTTGGTCTCGTGGCCGTCGCCCCACTTGATCGTGATCGTCGATCGTAGGAGGCCGACGATCTCATCGGGCATCGGCACGGTCGGTCACCCCTCCGCGGCGCTGCGCTTGCGCCGCAGCAGCAGCTTCATCAGCGGCGCCACGTGCAGCGCCTGCAGGAAACCGCCGTTCTCGATCAGCGTCTCGATCTCTGCGATCGGGACCAGGTGGACGCGGATGTCCTCGCTGGCGTCGGGCGAGGCCGCGCCTGCGGTCACGCCTTCCGCGAGGTACGTGTAGGTCAGGTTGTTCTGCAGGGCCGGGTTCGCGGACAGAGTCATCAGCGGCGACCAGGTGCCGCCACTGTAGCCCGTCTCTTCGAGCAGTTCGCGGCGCGCCGCCGATTCCATCGACGCGTCCTCGGGATCCGTCGTGCCGGCGGGGATCTCGAAGTGCACGGCGCCTATGCCGTGCCGGTACTGGCGGATCAAGACGACGCGATCGTCGGCGGTGACCGCGACGACGTTGACCCAGGGCGGGTACTCGTTGACCCAGTACTTCGGGATGATCGTCCCGCTCGGGAGCTCGACGCGATCGACGCGCACCGTGTACCAGAGCTCGCGCGCCAGGTACTCCCGCGTCAGCACGCGCCAGGCGCCGGGATCGTCGTCGAAACCGTTCATGACGCCAACTTACCTCAGAACCCTGGAAGGGTTCCGAACCTCCCGCGACGGGCCGGGCCGGCTAAGCCGTCCCTCCCCCACGCGACATACCTTCGATCAGGGCGCGCGCGCGCTGGAACACGGCGCGCATCATCGGCGGCGTCAGCTTGCCCGTGTTCGTGTTCTGCCGGCTCGGGTGGTAGCAGCCGAGCAAGACGGGCAGATCGTCGCCGAGGCGCGCCTCGCTGGCGTGGGCGAAGGCCGGGCGCGGGCGGGGCCGCACGCCGTGCGTCGCGGCGACGTGCGCCAGGTACGCGTCGTGGCCGATCTTTCCGAGCGCGACGACGACGCGCACGCGGGGCAGGGCGGCGATCTCGGCGGCCAGGTGCCGCTGGCAGCGCGCGATCTCGGCGGGCGTTGGCTTGTTGTCGGGCGGCGCGCAGCGCACCGCCGCCAGGATGTACGCGTCGCGCAGGACCAGGCCGTCGTCGGCGCTGCGCGAGGTCGGGATGTTCGCGAAGCCAACCGCGTGCAGGGCCGACAGCAGGAAATCGCCCGAGCCGTCGCCCGTGAACACGCGTCCGGTCCGGTTCGCCCCGTGCGCGGCGGGCGCCAGCCCGACCAGCAGGAGGCGCGCGTTGGGATCGCCGAAGCCCGGGACGGGCCGGCCCCAGTAGGTCTCGGCGCGGTGCGCGGCCTTCTTTTCGCGGGCGATCCGCGCGCAGTAGCGGCGCAGGCGCGGGCAGTCGTCGCAATCGACGATCGCCGCGCGGACGGTCGCGAGGCTCACGGTCCCGTTTCACCCCTTTCGATCGGGTATCCGGCCTCGCGCCAGGCGCGGATGCCACCATCCATCGAGACGACGTTCGTGTAGCCCATCTTCTGCAAATTTTCGGCGGCCAGCGCCGAACGGAAGCCGCCGCCGCAATAGAGGACGATCGGCGCGTCCTTCTCGGGGATCAGCGCCTCGATGTCGCGCTCGAGCACGCCGCGGCCGATATGACGCGCCCCGACCGCGCGGTCGACCGCGAACTCGTCGTCCTCGCGCACGTCGACGAAATGAAAGCGCTCGCCGCGGTCGAGCCGGGCACGGACGTCACCGATGCCGCATTCCTTGATTCGCCTGCGAGAGTCGTCGACCAGGGCCAGGAACGCGGGACTGTGCTTCATGCGCGGAACATAGTTTATATTTGTTCGATCAGCGTGTCCGACCGACGAGATTATTACGAAGTGTTGGGCGTCGAACGAAGCGTCGACGCCGCCGAGCTGAAGCGCGCCTACCGCAAGCTCGCCATGGAGTTGCACCCCGACCGCAACCCGGGCGACGCGGTCTCGGAGTCCAAGTTCAAGGAGGCATCGGAGGCGTATCAGGTGCTCTCCGATCCGGAGAAGCGCGCGCGCTACGACCGCTTCGGCCACGCCGGCCCCAGCAGCGGGTTCGGCGGCGGGTTCCACGACGTGCACGACATCTTCTCGGCGTTCGGCGACATCTTCGGGGACATCTTCGGCGGTCGCATGGGCGGCGGCGGTCGCGCGTCGCGCGGCTCGGACATCGAAGTGCGCGTCACGATGTCGCTGCAAGAGGCGTTCACCGGCGTCACCAAGGACGTGAAGGTGCTGCGGCGTGCGCCGTGCGGCAAGTGCGGCGGGACGGGCGCGGCGGCCGGCACCAAGCCCGAGACCTGCCAGCACTGCGGCGGGCGCGGCCAGGTCATGCACTCGCAGGGCTTCCTGATGATCTCGACCACCTGCCCGGTCTGCCGCGGCGAGGGGCGGGTCGTGCGCAAGCCGTGCGGCAACTGCGACGGCACCGGCCTCGATCACGAGGAGGACACGCTGCAGGTCAGCATTCCGGCGGGCGTCGAAGACGGCTCGACGCTGCGTATGGTCGGCCGCGGTGAGAAGGCGCCGCAGGGCGGCCCGCCCGGCAACCTCTACGTCATCCTGCGCGTGCAGGGCGACGATCGCTTCGAGCGGGACGGCGCCGACCTTCATGCGGAGATCGCGGTCAGCTTCCCGCAGCTCGCGCTGGGCGACACGATAAACGTCCCGACGCTGGACGGCGAGGGCAAGATCGACGTTCCGGCCGGCACGCAACCGGGTGAGACGCTCGCGCTGCGCGGTCGCGGCATGCCGCGCATCGACGGTCGCGGGCGCGGCGACATCGTCGCGCATCTCAAGCTGGTCGTGCCGCCCTCGCTGTCGCCCGACGAGGAGGCGCACCTGCGCGCCTACGCCGCCGCGGGCGGGCAACGCGTCAGCCCCGAGCGAAGCGGCGGCTTCTTCAAGCGCAAGAAGAAGAAATAGCGCCAGCCCGGCGTTACCATCGGGCCATGTCTCGCTGGTTCCGGGTGCTGCCCGGTGTGCTGGGCGCGGCGCTGGCCGTCGGCTGCGGATCGGTCACGAGTAAACCGGACGGCGGCGGCGGCGGCGCGGCGGGAACCACGGGGAACGGTGGCGCCGGCGGTAACGGCGGCGCCTGCGCGTTCGCGGCGGCGTACACGATCATGGACGGCGGCGGCTTGGTCGCGATGGCCGACACGGCGACGCTGACACCGCCGAACGTGTTTCACTACATGCGCGACTTTTTCCGGCAGGACGCGGGGCAGCAGTCGTGCGATCCCGCCCTGCCGGCCTGCGGGGATGCGGCGAAGATCGACGTGCGCGACGTCGAGGCCGCGATCGCGCACGCGGACGTTCAGGCGGCGCTCGCGATGACAACGGTTCCGTTCTACGGCAACCGCGGCGTCGCCGATGGTCCCAACTTCAACTTCATGCGCGCCGACGGCCGTGGCTTCAACGCCGGACTGAACTGCGACGTGCCGTCGACGACGTGCACGCCGATCCCGCCGGGCGTCGGCGCGCTGGTCCAGCTGCTGCGCGATCTCATCCGCCAGCAGCGCATGGATCCGAGCTGCGCGGCGATCCTCAACTGAGCGACTAGCGGTGCGACGCCCGCCCGTGGCCGGAGCGACTGGGTTTCGCGGCGTCGCCGTCTTCCGACTTCTTCTTGTCGCCTGACTTCGCGCGGGCCGCGAGCGGAACGGATGGGACCGGCTGCTTGCCGTACAACCACGAGTACGTGAAGTACGACGCGAGCACGCGCTTCGTATAGTTGCGCGTCTCGTCGTACGGGATTGTCTCCATGAATTCGTCCATCGCGAGATCGCCGCGCTCGCCCAGCCAGCGGTCCACCGCCCCCTCGCCGGCGTTGTAGCCGGCGATCGCCAGCGGCGCGGCCTCGTCGAAGTGCTTCCACAGGAAACCCAGGAAGCGCGAGCCGACCTCCAGGTTCTTCGCCGGGTCCTGCAGGAACTCGCGCGTCACATTGGCCCCGTTCGCGAACCGCTTCGCCGTCTTGATCAGCATCTGCGTCAGCCCGATCGCGTTCGCGAACGATTCGATCCGCGGCGAGAACGCGCTCTCCTCGCGCATGATCGCCAGCTGCAGCGCCTCCGGCAGCTGGTTGGCTTTCGTGTTCTTCGCGACCAGCGCCGGGAACGCGCGCGGGTAGGCCAGCTTCCACTTCGCCTCACCGATCCCCTTCGGGTACTCCTGCTTGTAAGTGGTCAGCGCGTGGCGCGGCAGCGAATGTGACGCGCTCCAGACACCCCCGCGATCGAGCAGCGTCGCGGTGATCCAGACCAGATCCTCTTCCTCGCCGCGCGCCGCTGCCGTCGAATGCTTCTCCGCCGACGTCGCCAGGCCCAGCTTGGCGAGCTCGCGGCGCGCGTCGCTGCCCTGGCCCATGCGCGCCAGCTCCACCGCGCGCAGGAACCCGCTGTCGCCGTAAAGCGCGCGCGGTGGGAATGTCCAGGCCGGGACCTCGTGTAGACCTTTGCGCAGCGTCGCGACCAGCTTCTTCTGTGCGGCCGGGTCCAGCGTCTTCAGCCGCGTCAGCGAGAGCAGCGCGTACACGGACAGCGGGTACTCGCGCACGGCGCGTTCGTACCAGTCGCGCGCGTCGGTGCGCTTGCCCTGTTTCTCGAACACGCGTCCCTTCCAGTACTGGACGCGGCCCTCCGCGTACCAGATCTCCTCGTGCGGGATCAGGCGCAGGTTCTCGTCGAGCCACTTCATCGCCTCGTCGTCGCGCCCCGCGCGCCAGGCCGAGAACGCGAGCCGCCACAGCGCCTCGTTCAGCAGGTCGCCCTTCGGATAGCGGGTCGGCACCTCGGCGAGCAGCTTGGCGGCGCCCTCGTCGTCGCCGGCGTCCGTCGCCAGTTCGGCGGATCGGAGGCGCGCGTCGTCGGCGTAGCTGTGGTCGGCGTGCTCCGCCTCGACGCGCGCGTAGTGGGCCAGCGCCGCCTCGCGGTTGTTTGCCGCCGCGTAACAACGCGCACCCTGATACAGCGCCTTCGCGTGGAGATCGCGGTTCGCGGCCCGCGCGCACGCCGCCTCGGCCTCGTCGAACAGCGGAGCGGCCCGCGTGCGCTGCCGCTGCTTCCAAACCGACTGGGCGCGGTGAAAGCGGGCACGGCACTCCAGATCCGCGTCCAGCCCCGGCGCCGCCAGAGCGGACGTGAACGCCGCCTCCGACTCGGCGTTTCGGTTCTGGTCGAAAATGATCATGCCGCGCGAGACCCATTCGCCCGCCGTCCGGGCGCGCACGACGGCCGCCTCCGCGGCGGGCAGCGGCGCAGCGATCTGATCGAGGCGTTCGGCGGCGCGGTCTCCCCACGCAGCCAGCGGCGCCTCCGCCCAGACGCGGCGGTAGATGGCGGTGATTTCGGCGTTCGTCTTGCGCGCGTCGCCCGGCGTCGCCGTCTTCTCGATCGCCTCCGCCTTCTTGAACAGCGCTTCGGCGTGGCGCGGCCCGTTGGGCCACTGCTGCAGAAACGTCTCGAGGGCAGCCAGCGCGTCGCTCCATCGCGCCAGCGCGCGCAGCGCATCGATGCGCACCAGATCGGTCTCCGCCTTCGGCACGCTGCCGTCAGGAACCTTCGCCGCCCATTCGAGCGCGCCGGCCGCGTCGCCGCGCCGCAACCGACAGCGCGCGGCGTTGTAGGCGTGATAGGGGGCGAGAATCGGATAGCTCGTGTAGAGACTCTCGAACACGTCGCCGGCCTCGGCCCACTTCGACTGGCTGGCGAGTGCGAGCCCGAGCAAGTAGCCCGCCGCCTGCCGCTCGGTGCCGTGGCGCTGCCCCGATTCTTTCGCGTGCTTGGTTCGCTCCCGTTCTTTTTCGAATCCGGCTTCCGCTCCAGCCCAGTCCTCGGCGCGGAATTGCTCGACCGCGTGCTTCGTCCGGCTGTCCGTGAAGAACGGTGTCAGCCACGCGCGATCGAACGGAACCGGCTTGCCGGTGACGGCGCGCGCCGGGGTCGCCGGGTTCGCTTCCTGATCGGGATCGTGGTCGCCTCCACTGGCATGCGCGCTCGGCGCGGCGAGCAGCAGGCAAACGACACTGGAGACGAAGCGAGCGCGACGCGACATCGAGTCCTCAAAGACTACGAACCGTTCACCCCACCTGCAAAAAACTCTGTGCCTCGACCGTGGCGCCTCTCGCGCCTTACTTCTCCGCTTTGTAGACGGTGACGCGGTTGCGGCCGTCGTTCTTCGATTTATAGAGCGCCTGGTCGGCGAAGCCGACGATGTCGCTCGCGTCCTTCACGGCCGGGTTGGGCAGCACGGCGATGCCGACGCTGATGGTCACCGGGATGACCTTTCCCTCGTACGCGAACCGATGGGCCTCGACGGACTTGCGCAGGCGTTCGCCGACCACCTGCGCCTGATTGATGTCGGAGCCGCGGCAGATGACCGCAAACTCCTCGCCGCCGTAGCGTGCGAACACGTCCTCGGCGCGCAACGCGCCGCTGAGCAGCGCCGAGATCTCGAACAGCACGTGGTCGCCGGCCTGGTGACCGTGGTTGTCGTTCACCTCTTTGAAGTGATCGATGTCGAACAGCACCAGCGCCAGCGGCGATCCGTGGCGGGACGCGAAGGTGAACTCGCTCTCCAGGCGGTCGGTGAAATACTTCTTGTTGAACGCTTTGGTCAGCCCGTCGCGCAGCGCCGACTCGTACATCTGGCGCTGGAACATCTCGTCCAGGTTGTCGTGGTAGGTGAACTTCAGGATCGTCGTCGAGCCGACAAGGATCTTGTCGCCGTCGACCAGCTCGCGGCGGTCGACCTTCAGGCCGTTGCAGAACGTTCCGTTGGTCGACCCCAGGTCCTGCAGGACGATCTGATTTCCTTCGATGACGATCTGCGCGTGCTCGCGCGAGATGCCGTCGTCGAACAGACGGATCTGGGCTTTCTGACCGCGGCCGATGACGACCTTGTCGCCCTCGACCTTGTACATCTCACCGACGCTTGCGCCCGCCAGCACCACCAGGTACGCGCGGTCTCGCTTGCCGCCGCCTTGCGCCTTCGGCGCTTCGAACAAGCGTGTTTGCTCGTCCGCGGGCATATACGAACGATATCACAACCGGGCGGAGCTGAGCGGCAGCTGACGCGGGCGGGGCGGCTAGTCGCTCCGCGCCGCAGGCGCGGTGTGCGACTATTTTTTTTCAGATAGCCGCGATCCCGCG
>DATMZL010000867.1:0-3794 GCA_035607075.1 Polyangia bacterium | reverse complement strand
CGGCCTGGACCAGCGTCTGTACGTTGTTGGCGGCCAGCACCTCCAGCGCCGAACGGAGCGCCGGCGCCGACGCCGCATGGGTGTCAGCGCCCAGGAACAGCGGGCCGGTAATCCCGGCGCGCGCGCGGTGCTCGCAGATCGCCTGCGTGATCGCCAGGATGTGCGCCTCGTTGAAGGCGCCGTCCTCGGGCGCGCCCCTGTGACCACTGGTGCCGAACGCGACGCGCTCGCGCGGGTTGGCGGGATCGGGGCGGCGGTCATGGTACGCGGCGACCAGGCGGTCGACATCGATCAGGACATCGGACGGGGCAGGTTTTCCGGCGAGCGGCGACAGCGGCATGGCGCAAGGGTATGCCCGCGATCGCGAGGGTGGAAGAGGGCGATCACCGCCAGATCCACGTCGCGACGACCACCGAACGGCCGCAGAGCGCTCCGCCGTCCGGGGGAAAGATCCGATCCGATCCGGTCCCTCGCCCCGCGCAGCGGCGGCGTGGATAGCGGGTTAGGGTGAGGGGCCGACCGCTGCCGCCGCCTCGGCCAGCGTCGTGAAGCGGGCGCCCGCCGCGCGCGCGAAGGCGAGCATCTCGCCGAGCGCCGCGAGCTTGTGTGCGAGGGGGCGGCGCAGATCGGGCTGGCGGGCGACGAGCGCGGCGGGAATGCCGTCGGCGTCGGCGTCGCACAGGTCGATGCCGTGCAGCTCGAGGTTGAAAAGCGGCTCGCGCAGCGCGGCCACCACCATTCGCTCGCGCAGCCAGGTGGGTGCGACGATCAGGCTGGTGCCGATGACGGGCAGGCGCGCGAGGCCCGTGACGGCGATCGGCAGCTCGAGGATGCCCTCACCGCCCGCGCGATAGGGCGAGCCCGCCAACGGACGGTAGGGCGCGCGCGGCGCGAGCAGCACGCGTGGGTTGCCGAGCACGCTGCCCGATTCGCGGCCGGTGACGCGCATCGCGGCCATCACCAGCGCCTTTGCGCCGTAATACGCCACCGACGGAAACACCGACGAGTCGTAGTGGTAGCCGCGCGCCTGCAACGCGTCGATCGCTTCCGCCGAGATTTCGTAGCCCGGCGCGCGGAAGCCGACGGGCGGGGTTCCGGCACAGGCGGCGATCGCGGCGTGCGCGCGATCGATCTCGTCGGCGATCGCGCCGGCGCCCAGTCGGATGAAGTCGTAGGGATGCGTGTGCGTGTGGCTGGCCAGCTCGTGTCCCGCGCGCGCCAGCGCGGCCAGCGCCCTGCGGCCCTCGGCGTCGGATTCCAGATCGGCGCCGACGACGAAAAAAGTGGCGCGGACGCCGTGGCGCGCGAACAGGTCGGCGAAGCGCGGCAGGCAGCGGCGCAGGATCGCGAAGCGCGCGGCGTCCGGCGGCGCGCCCGGGAGCGCGTGGATGCGGTAGTAGCAGGCGATCGCGTCGAGATCGACCGACACGCAACAGAGGCGTTCTGCACTATCCTGCCCAGCCATGCCCGCTGCTGACGGTGTTACCACGCCGCCTACTAGACGTGGGACCCGCAACCGGTCCCACACCCCCCGCGAAGGACTACGGCAAGCAACGCTCGCCTCCGCCCACGCGCCGATCACGTACCGCGTGGCGATGCCCGACCCGGCGTCGCACGAGTTCGAGGTCGAGATGCGCGTCCCGGCGCTTCCCGGGCGCGACACGGCGGAGATCGTCTTCCCCACCTGGGCGCCGGGCAGCTATTTGGTGCGCGACTTCGTTCGCCACGTCTTCCGGCTGACGGTCACCGACGCGCGCGGCCAGGCGCTGGCGCGCGAGCGCCTGGACAAGCAGCGCTGGCGGATCCGAACCGGCGGGCGACCGTTCGTCGTGCGCTACCGTGTGTTCGCGTTCGAGGCGAGCGTGCGCACGTCGTTCCTCGACGACAGCCACGGCTACTGGAACGGAACCAGCGTCTTCTTTCACGTCGCGGGCGAGCTGGAGCGGCCCTGCCGCGTGATCGCGGTGCCGCCGGCGGGCGCGGGCTGGCGCATCGCCACCGCGCTGCCGGGCGCGCGCGGTCGTTACGCCGCGGCCGACTTCGACGAACTGGTCGACGCGCCCTTCGAGATCGGCACGCACGAGACGCGCGCGTTCAACGTCGGGCGAACGAAGTTCGAGCTGGCGCTCTACGGCCGCCACAACGCTGACGTCGGGCGGCTGGTCGACATCCTGCGCCGGATCGTCGTCGCGACCGGAAACATGTTCGACCGGCACGGCGGCTTCCCGTTCGACCGCTACCTGTTCATCGTGCACGCGCTGCCCGTCGGCTCGGGCGGCCTCGAGCACCGCGCGTCGGTGACGATGGACATCGCCGGTCTGTCGTTCGAGGACGAAGCCGGCTACAGGCGCTTCGCCGATCTGGCGGCGCACGAATTCTTCCACGCCTGGAACGTGAAGCGGATCCGCGACGCCGCGCTGATGCGCTTCGACTACACGCAGGAGAACTACACGCGCCTGCTCTGGCTGTTCGAGGGCTTCACCGATTACCTGGCGCACATCATCATGCTGCGCGCGGGCGTCACGCAGCCGCGCGACTTCTTCCGCATGATCGCCGAAGACTGGCCGAAGTACGCGACGCGCCCGGGCCGCAACGAGACGCCGCTGGACGAGCTGTCGTTCGAGGCGTGGATCAAGCAGTACAAACCGTCGGAGATCTTCGTCAACCGCGCCGTCAGCTACTACGAGAAGGGGCTGTGGACCGGGATGGCGCTGGACCTCGAGCTGCGGCTGGCGACCGGCGGCCGCCGCGGTCTGCCCGAGATGTTCCGCTGGATCTGGGATCGCTTCGGCCGCACCGGCCGCGCCGTCGACGAGGCGACCGTGCGTGATGCCGCCGCCGCGATCTCGGGCCGCCGCTTCGATCGCTTCTTCGACAGCTACGTGCGCGGCCTCGACGATCTGGCGCTGCCCGCGCTCTGGCGGCGCGCCGGCCTGAGGGTCGCGCCGCGCGCCGAATGGGACGAGAGCGCGAAGCCGCCCGGCGATCGCGATCGCACGCGGGCCCGGCGCGCGCGGGCGTGGACGGGCATCGCCCTGCACCCGGAGCGCACGCTGGTCCGCAACGTCATCCCCGATTCGCCCGCCTGGCGCGCCGGGATCACCTTCAACGACGACATCATTGCCGTCGACGGCGCGCGCGTGAACCCGCTGACGTTCGCGAAGCGCGTCGGCGATCGCGATCCGGGTGACCGCGTCCGCATCACCTACTTCCGCCGCGACCTGCTGCGCGAGGCGACGCTGACGCTCGTCGAGAGCCCCGAACGCGCGCTGTCCATCGACGCCGACTCGAACGCGAGCAAGCGCGCCGCCGCCGCCCGCGCCGGCTGGCTCGGCCAGGCCCGCCGCGCATGATCCGCGCGGCCGCACGCCGCGCCTCGCGGTTCTTGTCGGCCATCGTGGCCCTCGGCGCCGTCGTTACGCTCGGCGGCTGGGCGCTGCCTCCTGCCCGGCCCCTGCCGCACGTCGCAAGCGACGAGCGCTTCGAGCCCCTCGTCGCCTACATCGAGAAGACCTGGCGGCCGCTCACGCGCACCGCCGCCGACCTGCCACGCGCTGCCGAGGATCCCAAGGTCCCTCATCAGCCGGGCGCGCCGTGGCCCGTCTACGTCGTTCCCTATCTGAAACCCGACATCGCGGCGGAGCTGGCGCGGGTCCTTCCGGCGCGCGATCTCGCCCGCGTCGACCTGCGCCCGCTGATCTCGAATGACGTGCGAGAGCACGGCCTGCTCTACCTGCCGCGCCCGTATGTCGTTCCCGGCGGCCGCTTCAACGAGATGTACGGCTGGGACAGCT
>DATMZL010001359.1:0-2518 GCA_035607075.1 Polyangia bacterium | reverse complement strand
AAGGTACTGATGTCGAGAACCTCGCCGCGGGCAGCGAATTGATCGATCAGGGCCTTGTGGCGCGGGAACACCGCCATGATGGCATCGCGGGACACGTCGGTCGGTTCGTAAATAATGACGGCTTTCATGCGGCTCTCCTTGTCAGCGCCGCGAATGTACAATGCGGGCAGATGGGACGCCCGGCGCTGGTCGCATTTGTCACATCTTTACTGACGACCGTCGCGGCATTCGCGGCGCTGACCGTCGCCGACCGGCACGGGAGGCTGGAATTCCTGCACGGCAAGCGCGGCGACGTCGAGGTGCCGTCGATCAACGGCGTGTCCGTCGAGCAAGCGCGCGACCTGTTGCGCGCGCGCGATCTCCTGCTGACGTTGCAGGCGGAGCGGCCCGATCCGACGATCCCACCGGGCAAGATCGCCGGGCAGGTCCCGCTCGCCGGATCGCGCACGCCGCGCGGCGCGGCGATCCAGGCGTTCGTGTCGACGGGCGCCAGCGCGGTCGCGATCCCGACGCTCGCCGGCGCGCGCCCCGACGACGCCGTCGAGCAGCTCCGCAACCGCAAGCTCGCCGCCGGACGCCGGCGCGAGGAGCCGAGCGACACGATCGCGACAGGCCTGGTGATCCGGACCGAACCGGCCGCCGGTCTGTCGGTCGCCCCTGACAGCGACGTCACGCTGATCGTGTCGACCGGCCGCGTCTTGAAACCGATCCCCAAGGTGCTCGGGTTCCGCATGAGCAAGGCGAAGAAGACGCTGGAAGAAGCCGGCTTCAAAGTTGGAACCACGCGGACCGGGTCATCGGATTATTACGACGAAGAAGTGATCATCAAGCAGGACCCGGCCGCGGACACGCCGGCCGCGCCGGGCAGCCCGGTGAACCTCGTCGTCAACGAGTAGCGATCAAGCGGCAACGTTCCCGTATCCGCTTCAGCTGAAACAGCCCTCGCGAAAACAGCTCATTTTTGTGCATGTCCGGTGCGCGATTTCTTTGCGGGCCCGGAAGCTGCTTTTTTTTTGATCGCGCTCGACGGATAGTGGCCCCAACGGGTTCGGTTTCCTCAGCCGCAACCGTGGAGGTTTTCCCTGATGATGATGCGTAGCTTGGCCAGGGTCTCGTCGTTGCTTGCGTTCATCGCGATCGGCGCCTGCGCCCCAACGTCAGATGTGAATCCCTCCGGCGCAGGCGGCAACTCGTCGACGGGAAGCGCGGGAAAGACGGGCGCCGCCGGTAGCGCGGGCACGACCGGTGCGGCGGGTGCCACCGGCGACGCGGGCACGACGGGATCGGCTGGTTCGACGACGGCGGGTACGACCGGCACCGCGGGCAATGGCGGCAATGGCAGCGCCGGCACCACCGGCGCCGCAGGACGCGGCGGCACGACAGGCACCGCAGGGACGACCGGGACGGCGGGCGCGGGCGGACGCGGCGGCACCACCGGCGTCGCTGGCAGCACGGGCGGACGCGGCGGCACGACCGGCAGCGCGGGCACAACGGGCGCCGCAGGACGCGGCGGCACGACGGGCATCGCCGGCATGACCGGTGGCGGTGGCGCGGGCGGTTGCATGATCACGGCGACGTCGATGCTCGGCACCATCCCGACGGTCGGCATCGTGACGTTCACGACCAACCTCACCGGAATCACCGGCGCCGAGATCCGGTTCGGCCAAGCATCGACGGGGCCGACGATGACAGCGCCGGTCGACCTGGCCCAGACGAACTACCGCACGCTGCTGCTCGGCATGAAGGGCATGACGAACTACGTGTACCGGATCGTCGCCACGTCCGGCGCGGGGACCTGCACCAGCCAGGACTACACGATCATGACGGGCGCGGTCCCGAGCAGCGCCCCCAAACCGACCACGACGATCATGAACGCGGCCCAGCATTCGAAGGGCTTCATGGTCACCAGCAGCGGCATCAGCGGGACCGGCGCCTGGATCTTCGACTCGGACGGCGCGCCCGTCTGGTGGTCGACCGGACCGTCGGGTACCAGCCGCATTCAGATGAGCTGGGACGGCAGCAAGATGTACATGATGGCGCTCAACGTCCAGAACAGCAGCCAGGGGAAGGTCATCATCGTCAACATGGACGGCAGCAACATGACGACGGCCAATGGGATGACCGCGTCACACCACGACATGACCGCGATCCCCGGCGGCTTCGCGACGCTGATGTGGAACTCGTCGGGCATCGACGCGCCCTGCTCGATGATCGAGCGCGCCGACGACGGGACGATGAAGACCATCGTCGCCGACATGAACAGCCTCTACAGCGCACCGAGCGGCAAGTACCACACCAACTCCATCCACTATTACCCGTCCGACAACACGTACACGCTGGGCGATCGCAACCCGAACGCCTACGTGAAGATCACGCGGGGCGGGTCGCTCATCTGGCAGTTCGGCGGCGCCAGCCCAAAGGACATGAGCAAGTTCTTCAGCGGCGTGCCGACCTGGATGGTGAACCACGGCCACCACATGCTGGCCGACGGATCGTTCATCCTGTTCAACAACGGCTC
>DATMZL010001701.1:0-2061 GCA_035607075.1 Polyangia bacterium | reverse complement strand
CTGTCGTCGGCGCTCATGTCCTGCCGCTCGAAGTCTGCGAGGCTGGCCTTCACGAGGTCCGCGACTCTCTTTCCGCGGGTCATCGCGTAGGTGTCGGGCGACATCGGCTGGCCGGGCTTCAGCAGGTTCGTCAGCTCGCTGAAGACCTGCATCGGCGTGCCGAGGCCCGGAAACATTTTCGCGGCTGCGTCGGGCGCGGCGCCGCTGTCTTTCACAAATGAAATCGCCGACTGCGGCCCGTCGTTCCGGTTGCCGACCCGCATGAAGAGGGGGATCCCTTTCGCGCTCAGCTGCTGCGCCATCACGTGATCCAGCGAGGTGCCGATCGGCAGGGCGTTGAACTTGAAGCTCGAGTCGAAACTGTACGGGTCGTTCGAGTTGGGCGTGACCGGCTGACAGGTGAAGAACGACGCTGAGTTGTTCAGGTGGATGTCGTTGCCCTGGCCAAGCCCGTGGCCGGCGCCCCGGTTGTCCGAGGTCCACTCGTTCATCGACCGGATGCCGCGCGGGATCAGGAGCTTTTTCACGTAGGGCTGGAGCGGCGCGAGCGTGTAAACGAGATCGCTGGCCACCAGCGGCCCGTGCGACTTCACAGGAAACCACTTGGTCGTGATGCACCCGTAGTGCGTGAACATCACGATCAGCTGGCGCGGTTTGGGGGGCGCCGCCTGGCCCTTCGCCTTCCGATCCCAGACCGAGCTGAGAAACGGCGCCGCCACGGCGGCCCCGCCCAGCCCCCGGAGGAGGATTCTTCGGCTTATCCGAGCGGCCATCTGACCGTAGATGCCACGACCCGCGAATTTCGGCTTATTACGGGGGCCCGTCCCCTTAAACAACAGGCCCGTCGCCGCGGACGACGATGGTGTCGCGTGCCAGGCGCGGGTCGTGGTCGGGGTGGTCGATGTTGTAGTGCAGGCCGCGGCTCTCGAGCCGGCGGCGCGCGCATTCGATGATCAGGTGCGCGACAAGCGCGATGTTCCGCAGCTCGACGAGATCGCCGCTGATGGCGACGTTCCAGTAGTAGTCGCGGATCTCGTCGCGGATCAGCTCGATGCGGCGCGCGGCGCGCTCCAGGCGCCGGTCGCTGCGGACGATGCCGACGTAGTTCCACATCAGGCGGCGGATCTCGTCCCAGTTGTGGCTGACGACGACCGCCTCGTCGGACGAGCCGGCCTCGCCCGCGTACCAGGGCACGACGTGCGCCGGGCGCGTCACCTCGGCGGTGCGCACGTCGTCGGCGGCGCGCGCCGCGAACACCATCGCCTCGAGCAGCGAATTCGATGCGAGCCGACAGGCCCCGTGCAGCCCGGTCATCGACACCTCGCCGATCGCGTACAGGTTGCGCACCGTCGACCGCCCGCGCTGATCGACGACCACGCCGCCGCAGCTGTAGTGCGCGGCGGGAACGACCGGGATCGGCTGCGTGCGCATGTCGATGCCCAGCTCCATGCAACGCTTGTGGATGTTGGGAAAGCGTTCGACGAGGAAATCGCCGGACAGATGGGTCATGTCCAGCACGACGAAGTCGTCGCCCGTCCGCTTCATCTCGGCGTCGATGGCGCGCGACACGACGTCTCGTGGCGCCAGGTCTTTCATCTCGTGATAGCGCGGCATGAACGCGGTCCCGTCGCGCAGGCGCAGGATGCCGCCTTCGCCGCGCATCGCCTCCGTGATCAGGAACGACTTCGCTGCCGGGTGATAGAGGCAGGTCGGGTGAAACTGGAAGAACTCCATGTTCGCGACGCGCGCGCCCACCCGGTACGCCATCGCGACGCCGTCGCCGGTCGCGACGTCCGGGTTCGACGTGTAGAGGTAGACCTTGCCCGAGCCGCCCGTCGCCAGCACGACCGCTCGCGCGACGACCGCCTCGACGGCGCCCGTCGCCTGGTCCAGCAGGTACGCGCCGAACACCGCGTTCGGTCCGCCGTACTTCGCCGTCGTCAGCAGATCGATCGCCATGTGATCGGGCAGGATCGTGATCCGATCGGCGCGGCGAGCGACGGCGCGGATCAGCGCGTCCTGGATGGCCCAGCCGGTGGTGTCCTTGGCGTGGACGATGCG
>DATMZL010001300.1:0-2319 GCA_035607075.1 Polyangia bacterium | reverse complement strand
CTCCGCCGCGTGGGCTATAGTGGGCCACCACGATGTCCACCTCCGCACCGCAGACCCACACCCCGCCCGCCAGCGCGCCCGGCCGCTTCGGCCCGTTCGGCGGCCGCTACGTCTCCGAGACGCTGATCCCCTCGCTGGACGAGCTGACGGCGGCGTGGGCCGCGGCGACGGCCGACCCCGCCTACGCCGAGGAATTGCACCGCTTGCTGTCCGACTACGTCGGGCGCCCGACGCCGCTCGGCTTCGCGGCGCGCCTGTCGGCCGACGTCGCGAAGGAGGTCGGCAAGGACGTCCGCATCTACCTCAAGCGTGAGGATCTCTGTCATACGGGCGCGCACAAGATCAACAACTGCATCGGCCAGGTGCTGCTGGCGCGGCGCATGGGCAAGACACGCATCATCGCCGAGACGGGCGCCGGTCAGCACGGCGTCGCGACCGCGACCGCGTGCGCGCTGTTCGGCCTGCCGTGCGAGGTCTACATGGGCGCCGTCGACGTCGAGCGCCAGGGCCTGAACGTGTTCCGGATGAAGCTGCTGGGCGCGAAGGTGCACCCGGTCAAGGACGGGACGTCGACGCTGAAGGACGCGATGAACGAGGCGCTCCGCGACTGGGTCACCAACGTGCGGACGACCCACTACGTGATCGGGTCGGCGGCCGGCCCGCATCCTTACCCGACGCTGGTGCGCGAGCTGCAAGCCGTGATCGGGCGCGAGGCGCGCATGCAGATCCAGGAGGCGGAGGGGCGGCTGCCCGACGCGCTGGTTGCGTGCGTGGGCGGCGGCTCGAACGCCATCGGGTTGTTCCACGCGTTCGTCCCCGACGCGAAGGTCGCGCTCTACGGCGTCGAGGCGGCGGGCGACGGCATCGACACCGCACGCCACGCCGCGACGCTGGCGCGCGGGCGCCTGGGCGTGCTCCACGGCGCCAGGTCGTACGTCCTGTGCGATCGGGAAGGGCAGATCTCCGAAGCGCATTCCATATCCGCCGGGCTCGACTACCCGGGCGTCGGCCCCGAGCACGCGTTCATGAAAGAGACGGGCCGCGCGAAGTATCTGTCGGTCACGGACACCGAGGCGCTGGCCGGGTTCCAGCGCCTGGCGCGCACCGAAGGGATCCTGTGCGCGCTCGAGAGCGCGCACGCGATCGCGGCGCTGCCCAAGGTTGTCGCGTCGCTGCCAGCTGGCGCGGCCGTCATCGTCAACGTATCGGGACGCGGAGACAAGGACATGGGGACGATCGCTTCGCGGCTGGGCGTGACCCTGTGAGCGGGCTTTCAAATTCAGGGACCCTGGGAGGGTCCCCGAACCCCTCCGCGACGGACTCCGCCAGGCAAAGCCCGGCTCTGTCCACGCGACTGACGCAGATCTTCGCGCGCGCGAAGGCGGCCAAACGCGCGGCGCTGGTCATCTACCTGACCGCGCAGGATCCCGACGACGAGACGAGCCGGCGGCTGGTGCTCGCAGCCGCCGAGGCAGGCGCCGACATCATCGAGGTCGGCGTTCCGTGGAGCGATCCGTCCGCCGACGGCAAGGCGATCCAGGCCGCGATCCACCGTGCGCTGGCGAGCGGCGGCGGCATGAGCAAAGCGCTGGCGCTCACGCGCGCGCTTCGGCAGGCGCATCCTGACGTCGGGATCGTGCTGTTCGGCTACGCGAACCCGATCGTGGTCATGGGGCACGAAGCGTTCGCGGCGGCGGCGCACGACGCCGGCGCCGACGGCGTGCTCTGCGTCGACTACCCGGCCGACGAGGACGCCGAGCTGACGACGGCGCTGGCGAAGTACGGGATGGACTTCGTGCCGCTGCTGGCGCCGACGTCGACGGCGGCGCGCATCGACGTCGGGGTGAAGGCGGCAACCGGATTCATCTACTACGTGTCGCTCACCGGTATCACGGGCACCGCGCTGGCCGACATGGAAGAGCCGCGCGCGAAGGTCGAGGCGATCCGCGCGCGCAGCGGCGGAAAGCTGCCGGTGGCGGTCGGGTTCGGCATCAAGACGCCCGGCGCCGCGCGCGCGGTGGCGAGCTTCGCGGACGGCGTCGTCGTCGGTAGCGCCGCCGTCGAGGTCATCGAGAAGGCGGTCGCCGCGAAGCGCGATCCTGTGCCGGATCTGGCGGCGTTCGTGCGCTCGCTGCGCGACGCGCTCGACGCCCGCTGACGCGGACCGGGCAAGGGGGATTGAGGCGCATGGGGATGGATGGGGTCTTGTGCGCGCTGTCGGCGAAGCGTCACGCCATGCTGCAGGCCGATCCCGGTTTACTGTTCGAGCTGACCGACCCGACCCACGCTGGCGGTGAGCAGATGCGCGGCTTGCTCCAC
>DATMZL010001289.1:0-2766 GCA_035607075.1 Polyangia bacterium | reverse complement strand
CCGACGGCTGCGTCGTCATTTGCTGGTCTTGCCGTAGGGAAAGAACTGCGATTTCTCGCCGCGGGCCCAGGCCGCCTTCATCGCAGGATCGCCGAGGTCCCAATCCGGGCGGCACTTGCGCAGCACCACGCGGAGATCCTGGCGCAGCTCCTCGACGGTGGGACGGCCGAAGAACCAGTAGCCGTTGTACACCTTGAACACAACCAGGCCCGGCTCCAGCACGATGGTGTGCGGGATCATCGGGTTGTGAATCGGGTCGGTGTACTCGGCGATGTCGAGATCCTTCGGGATCGTCCGTTCCGTATCCGACAGGAAGGGCCAGTGCGCGCCGACGCCGGACCGGAACTCGTTCAGCTCCAGTTTCTTGTCGGTGGCGATGGTGACCAGCTTGCAGTAGCCGACCTCCATCTCGCGATGCAATTGCAACAAACCCTCGTGCTGCCTGCGATCCTTCGGACAGAAGTGACCGCGCGACAGGACGACGACCATCGGATCGCGTCCCTGGATTTCGGATAGCTTCCGCTGCTGGCCCGTGTGATCGGGAAGCGCGTAATCAGGGAACAGGCTGCCCGCGAACATGTCCTCCCGCATGGTCTTCCTCCTTCGAACCTGGAGCATGACCACGAACCCGCGCGTAAGGAAGTACCTTACGCGCGACGGTGCGGCGGGAGCCGGCGCCGCCGTCAGGGAACGATACCGGCGCACACCGGACAGTTGAACGTCGCCGCGGCGCACGACATGTCGTTCATGCAGTTCTGGCAGGAGTTCGCGCGCTCGTCGAAGTTCTGGTTGTTGTTCGCCAGGTCCTGGCAGCGGCTGGAACACGCGCTCGTGTCGTAGCTGTGGTCGAAGCAGTCGCGGAAACGGTTGCACAGATCCGAACAGTTGAACGCGTTCTGCGTCTCGTCGCAGCCGCCGGCACCGACGAACGAGACGATCGCCGCCAGCGCGGCTCCCACGATCATGACGGAGAATTTCTTGAGCATGGGGTGCAAGCTGTACATGTCGTCGGAACGCGACAATGCACGCGCACAGGCATGCCCGCGGTTTAGGGCAACGGCTGAATCAGCCAGCGATCGGCTGCTGCGCGGATTCGATCGCGAGCCGGGCGGCGACCTGCTCCAGCCGATCGAGCCGCTCGCGCAGCTCGTGCTTGGCCTCGCGCACGTCGGCGCCGCTCAACTCGAAACGCAGGGCGTGAAGCTGCGCGGTCAGCGCATCGGTGAGCTCGCGCGCTTCGTCGTCGGTAAGGTCCAGCCGCAGCATATCTACAAGGTAACTACGCTAAGCTGCGGGCGCGAGGCGAACGCATGAGCGGCGGAACGCGAAACGTGGCGAAGGGCTGGCTGGCGCTGGCCGCGATCGGCGGCGTCGCGCTGGGCGCCGTCGGAATGGCGGCCGTGAACCGATCGACAGCTCGACCGCCCACCGGGACCGGCGCGGCGCCGTGTCCCGTTCACTACGACGCCGCCGGGCAGCTTCAGGTCGACGATCAGCGGGAGGCGGATCGGCTGCGGCGCGCGCTGCGGGATGGAATCCACGGCCCCTGGGTCGAGCTGGGCCGCGCGCCGACGCCGGCAGAGGTCGCGCAACGGCTGAAGCTGTCGCAGCCCGACGCGGATCGGCTGCTCGATCGGCTACAGGCGTGCGGCGAGTCGGTGGGCGGCGGAATCCTGCGCGCGCCCGAGAGCCGGCTGATCGCCGTCGCCTGGCCGCTCTCGAACGTTCCGACCGGCATCACGGTGACCACGCTGGGGGGCAAGCCGGCCTCCGCGCGCTGCGCGATCGACGCGCTGGGCGTATCGGAGCTGCTGCAGAAGCGCACCATCGTCGAGGCGGCGGCGCGTGACAACGGGGCGCCGATCCGCGTCGTCGTCGACGTCGACAAGGTCGTGTCGGCCGAGCCGGCGGGCGTGGTCGTCGTGAAGGGCCACGGCTGCGACGACATGTCCTTCTTCTCGTCGCGCGAGGCGGCCGAGGCCTGGCGCAAGCAGAACGACGCCGACGCAACGGTGTTCACGCTCGCCGAGGCCGTGCAACGCGGCGCCCGCATCTTCAGCCACACGACCGCCGGCCTTTGACTATCCCTCTCCCGCCTACGGCGGCAACGTCAGTTGCAGCGTGAGGACGTCCGGCGATCCCGCCGTCGTCAGCTTCAGCGTCGAACCTGCCACCGTGAAGTAGAGGTTCATCGTGGTCAGGTTGTCGGGACTGGTGTTGCAGACGACGGTAGCAGCCAGCGTGTGCGCGTCGATGGGCGCGTACGTCATCCCGATGTAGTAGGTCGACGCGAGCACGCGCTCGGCGAGCTGGATCGTGCGCGCCGTCGTGTCGATGATGTAGAGCGCCTGGTTCGGACCTGCGTAGGTCGTGGCGCCGTAGTGCGTGACGGCGGAGAGGTAATACCGCCCCGTCGCGATCGAGCCGCCCGTGTAAGTCGACGGATCCGGCGGCGCCGCCGCGTCGGTATTCGTGACGGTCGCCGCCGGCAAGTTGAGCGCCATCGTCGCGCAGAGGTTCCCGGCGTCCGGGGGCGATCCCGCGTCGCCGTTCCCTGCTGCGCCCGTCGTTCCCGCCGCGCTGGTCGTCCCCGCTGCGCCTGTCGTCCCTGCTGCGCCGCCCGCGCCCGCGACGCCGGTCGTTCCCGCGATGCCACCGCTGCCCGTCGTGCCGCTGGCGCCCCTCGTGCCACCACTGCCCGTTGTACCGGCGCTTCCGGTCGTGCCGGCGACGCCGGTCGTGCCCGCGGTGCCCGTCGTGCCCGCG
>DATMZL010001118.1:0-2045 GCA_035607075.1 Polyangia bacterium | reverse complement strand
TCGAGCTCCGCGCAGATCCCGAGCGAGTCCTCGATGAGCACCTGGCGCAGGTACTCGATTCCCCCTTCCAGGTTGTTGAACCACGCCGCCGTGCGCTGCAAGCGATCGGCCGTGCGCACGTAGAACATGAGGAACCGATCGAGGTACCGGATGAGGGTGTCCTCGGCGAGATCGATGGCGAAGAGCTGGGCATGCTGCGGCTTCATGCCCCCGTTGCCGCAGAGGTAGAGGTTGTAGCCCTTCTCGGTGGCGATGACGCCGAAGTCCTTCCCCTGCGCCTCGGCGCACTCGCGCGCGCAGCCGGAGACCGCCGACTTCAGCTTGTGCGGCGCGCGCAGGCCCTTGTATCGGTTCTCGATCCGGATCGCCATGGCGACCGAGTCCTGCACTCCGTAGCGACACCAAGTGCTGCCGACGCACGACTTCACCGTGCGTAGCGCCTTGCCGTACGCGTGTCCCGATTCGAAGCCGGCGTCGACAAGCTCGCGCCAGATCGCGGGCAGCTGCTCGACGCGCGCGCCGAACATGTCGATACGCTGCGCGCCGGTGATCTTCGTGTAGAGGCCGAACGCGCCGGCGATCCGGCCGATCGCGACCAGCTGCGCGGGCGTGATCTCGCCGGCGGCGACGCGCGGGACGATCGAGTACGTGCCGTCGCGCTGGATGTTCGCCATGAATCGGTCGTTGGTGTCCTGCAACGGCCGGTGCTTGGGCGCCATCACGTGCTCGTTCCACGCCGACGCGAGGATCGACGCGACGGCGGGCTTGCAGATCTCGCAGCCGCGCCCCTTGCCGTGGGCGGCCAGCGTCGCGTCGAAGGTCTTGTGCTTGTTGAACCGGATCAGCGAGTACAGCTCCTGGCGGCTGTGCGGGAAGTGCTCGCACAGGTGGTTCGAGACGGTGATCCCCGCGCGTTTGAGCTCGGTCTTGAGAATGTCGGTGACCAGCGGAACGCACGAGCCGCAGGTGGTGCCGGCCTTCGTGCAGCTCTTCACGGCGCCGACGGCGGTCAGCTTCTGCTCGCGGATGGCGGTGCAGATCGCGCCCTTGCTGACGTTGTTGCACGAGCAGATCTGCGCGCTGTCGGGCAGGGCGCCGACCCCGGCGCCGGCCGGCTTCTCGCCGGACGCGGTCGGCAGGATCAGCGTCTCCGGCGCGGGCGGCAGCACGATCTGGTTCTGCGCCAGCTGCAGCAGCTGCCCGTACGACGCGGCGTCGCCGACAAGGATGCCGCCCAGCAGGTGCTTCCGATCGGGCGACAGCACCAGCTTCTTGTAGATGGCGCCGGCCGTGTCGAAGATGCTGATGACGTGGGAGCCGGCGTGCGCGGCGAACGCGTCGCCGAAGCTGGCGACGTCGACGCCCAGCAGCTTCAGCTTCGTGCTCATGTCGAAGCCGGTGAACACGTCATTGCCGCCGCACAGATCGGCGACCACCGCCCGCGCCATCTGGTAGCCGGGCGCGACGAGGCCGTAGCAGCGGCCTTCGTAGGACGCGCATTCGCCGATCGCGTAGATCGCCGGGTCGGCGGTGCGGCCGCGCTCGTCGATCGCGATGCCGCCGCGCACACCGACGGCCAGATCGGCGTCGCGCGCCAGCTCGTCCCGCGGGCGGATGCCGGCCGAGAACACCACGGCGTCGACCTCCAGCTCGCTGCCGTCCGCGAACCGCAGCGCGCGCACGCGGCCATCGCCGCCGACGACCTCCTTGCTGGCGGTCGCCGTGTGGACGGTGACGCCCAGCTCCTCGATGCGCTTGCGCAGCACCGCGCCGCCCGCGTCGTCGAGCTGCAGCGCCATCAGCCGCGGCGCCAGCTCGATCACGTGCACCTTCATGCCAAGCTTCTGCAGCGCGTAAGCGGCCTCCAGGCCCAGCAGGCCGCCGCCGATCACGGCGCCCGCGCCGCCCGCGTGGGCCGCCGCCCAGGCCGAGATCGCCTCCAGATCCTCGATGGTGCGGTAGACGAAGCAGCCGGGCAGATCGCGCCCCGGAACAGGCGGCACGAACGGGGCCGACCCCGTCGCCAGGACCAGGCGATCGTAGGG
>DATMZL010000587.1:0-8663 GCA_035607075.1 Polyangia bacterium | reverse complement strand
GATATCAAGCCAACACCGAAAAACGCCGCGTTCTTTCTTTTCTCGTCCTCGCCGCAGCGATCCTCCGCAGGAACGCCCTCGACCCTTTCTCAATCAACGACCTACTCGGCTCGCTGGCCCTCATCACCACGAAGGTCAGCTTCCAGTGACCTTTCGTGGGGATCCTTCAGGGGTTAGGGTGAGGGGTCTTCCGCCGCCGTCTACCAGATCCCGTGCAACGGGATCTTGAACTGCGGCGGGGGCGGTGGCGCGGGAGCGGCGGGGATCGGCGCGGGCGCGGTCGTGGTGTCGCGCTGCTTGCGCAGGAAGGCGTCGATCGGATCGTCGTGTGCCTGCGCGGCCGTGCCAAGTGGCTGGGGCGTCGCGACCTCTTCCTCGCCCTCGCTGGCGCCGCCGGTTTCGAGGTCGGTCGTCGATCCGGCGCGCGCGATATCTGCGATCGCCCGTCCGGGTTCGGCCGCGTCGACCACGTAGCGCATCATCGCGTTCACGCAGCCGACCTGAGCGCCGCGCACCTCCGCCAGACGTCGCCCCCGGATTCCTTCCACCAGGATCGAAAACGCGAGCACGTCCGATCCGTCTCCGACCAGTCCTGACAGGCAGGACTTGCCGTGCAGCGTTCCCGTCTTCGCGCGGACGCGCTCGGCCGCGATCGTTCCCTTGAACCGGTTGCGCGTCGTGCCGTCGACGCCGCCCACCGACAGCGACTGCATGATCTCGGGGCCCACGCGCGGATCCAGGTACAGCGTGCGCAGCAGCGTCGACATCGCGTCGGCGGTGATCCGGTTCGCGTGGCCCAGGCCCGATCCGTTCTTCGGCACATAGCTGCCCGGCGGCAGCCCCAGCTCGCCGATCACCTCGCGCAGCAGGCGCACGCCCTTGTCGCCGGTGGGCGCGCCGCCGTAGACCTCGGCGCCCGCCGCCTCCAGCACACGCTCCGCGTAGTCGTTGTCAGAATCCTTGTTGATCTTGCGCATCAGGATGCCGAGCGGCGCCGATTCGTGCACCCCCAGCAGTGGCAGCACGCGGCCCGACTTCTGCGACGGCGTCGGCTCGACGCGCGCGTCATCGCGCACGGTGATCCCGGCGGACAGCAGCGCGGCGCGCATCAGCGACGCCGCGTACAGCGCCTGGTGCGGCACGCGCCGCCGGAAGACGATGCCGCCGGTGTCGGCCGCGATGCGCCCGGCGACGTCGATCTGGATGCGCGACCCGTTGACCGACAGCCGCACAGTGACGCGCGAGCGCCGCTTTCCTTTCGTGACGGCGCCGTTGTGGATCACGAACGACGGGTCGGCGGGCGTCGTGCTGACCTCGGCGGGCCGGCCCGCCTCGGCGCCGGGACGGACGCGGATCAGCATCAGCCCGTGATTGACCACCAGCGGCACGCGCGGCGACAGCTTGCCGGGCGGCATGTCCTCGGTCGCGTCGACGGGCTCGCCGTCGGCGCCGGCGGCGTCGGCGATCGGTTCGTCGGCGCCGACGCGGCGCGGATCCGCGACGACGGCGCCCGCGATCGTGCGCACGCCCCGGCGCGCCAGCGCACCCGCCATCGCGTCGAGATCGCCGCTGCGCAAGGTCGGGTCGCCGTTGCCGCGCAGGTAGACGTCGCCGACGATCGTACCGTCGGGCGTGGGCAGAAGGCCCGTCAGCTCGGTGCGGAAGCGCCAGTCGGCGCCGAGCCGCATCAGCGCCGTGGTCGTCGCCAGCACTTTCTGGTTCGACGCCGGATCCATCAGCGTCGCGTCGCGCTGCGAGAAGAAGAGCCGCCCGGACTTCGCCTCGACGACGCGCATGCCGACGCGCACCCGGCCCAGCACGCCGCCGCGCAGGATCTCGCGCAGCGCCGTCTGCATCCGCATGATGCGATCGCGGTTGCGATCGTCGGCGGGCGGCTCGGGTGCGTTGTCAGCGGACGCGTGGTGGTGATGGCGATCCGACGCGGCGTCCTTTGCCGCGGACGAGGACCGCGCGCTCGACGCCGCGATCGGCGGCGCGACCGCCAGCAACGCGGTCAGCGCGGTGACGAGGACCAGCGCGCGCGCGTGTTTCACCGCGCGCACCGGAATCCCAGGTCGCCGTCGCGGTGCTGCGGCGCCCAGGCGTTGCGGTTCGCCGCGCGCGGCCCGACGAAGTAGCTGCAGCACGAGCCGCCGCGCACGACGCGCCGCTTGGGATCCTCGTCGTACTTGTCGGCGACCCATTCCCACACGTTGCCGCCCAGGTCGAGCACGCCGTACGGGCTCGCGCCCGACGGGTACTGGCCGACCGCGACCGGGCGTCCCGGGTTCTTGCCGGCGCACGGGCCTTCGCCCTCGAAGCTGCCCCAGTTGCCGCGCGCGCAGTCGGCGTCGTTACCCCACGGGTACTCACGCCCGTCGTCGCCGCGCGCCGCCTTCTCCCACTCGGCCTCGGTAGGCAGGCGCGCCCCGGCGAAACGGCAGTAGGCCTGGGCGTCGCTCCAGTCGACGTTCGTCATCGGCAACTTCGGATCGGGCGTCGCCGTCGATTCTTCGTGCGGGGCTTTGCAGCGTTTCGCGGCCACACACGCGGCGTAGTCCGCGCGCGTGACCTCGGTGCGATCGATCGAGAACGACTTGAGCGTGACCTTGCGCGCCGGCCGTTCGTCCTCGTCGCCGCGCGTGCTGCCCTGGGTGAACGCGCCGCCGGGAATGACGACGCGATCCGCTTGCGGCGCGCGCCCGGCCGCGAGGCAGAGAAATGCGGCAGCGATGATCAGGGGGGCGCGGGTCATCGACGGCGCCAATCATACGGTAACCCTCGCGCCGTCGCGCCCGCGATCTCCGTTTCTCCGGAGCCGGACTACTGCGCGGTGCCGATCAGGTCCAGCTCAGCCACGCTGGTCAAGTCGCCGCCGTTGATCTCGCTGAGGGCGACGAAGCGGACGTAGCGCGCGACCTTGCTCGGGAACGACACCCGCTTCTCGTTCCGGTCGCTGTTGAAGGTGCCCGTGGCGACGGCGGTGCCCCAGGCGGTGCGGTCGGTGCTCGCGTAGAACTGGTACTGCGCGACCAGGCCGCCGGCGTCCTTGTCCTGGCGGGGCAGGTAGCGCAGGCCGGTCAGCGCGTAGCTGGCGCCGAGGTCGATCTGGATCTCATGCGGGTGCGGGGGCGAGTCCGGCGTGTACCGCGTGTGCCAGATCGTCGCCGCCGAATCGTCGAAGGCGTTGCGGGCGCGGCCGTCCTCGCTCTGCGTCTCCTCGCTGTCGGCGTAAAGCAGCGTCCAGCCCGACTGCGGGATGAACCCGTCGTTGACGGACCAGCGTCCGGTCGTCAGGTTGAGCTGCCACTCGGCGTAATTGTCCAGCGACAGCGACGTGCCCGAGATCTTGAGCGGCAGCCAGATGTACTTCGAGCTGACGAGGTCCGGATCCTGCCAGCGATCGCCCGCGTAGATGTACGTCGTCGCCTGCGTGCCTTGCACCGGGATGACGTAGGCGGACTGCGTGTCGTAGGTGGTGCCGTTGCCGATGTTCGTGAGCGACGTCCACGGCCCCTCGATCGACGCCGCCGAGAAGTACTGCGCCTGGTTCGGGTCCCAGCCGGTCGCCGCCGACGTGATGATGTAGTAGCGGCCGCCCTGCTTGAACATCGCGGGCGCCTCGCGCTTCGCGGTCGACAGGCGCATCACCTGCCGCTTGATCGTCAGGTAGTCGTCGCTGAGCTCGTAGAGCATGAGGTCGGCGTTCTCGTTCGCCGCCGAGATGAAGTACGCCTTGCCGTCGTCGTCCTTGAACAGCGTGTCGTCGCGCGACATGTTGTTGTTCGGCCGGAAGTGGCTGCGCAGCGTGTAGTTGCCGTCGACGGTGGCCGACGTGAACACGCCCGCCTCCGCGTCGGCGTAGCTGTTGCCGTCCCAGTGCAGCCACAGCACGTACTGGTTTGTGGTGTCGTTGTGGATGACCTTCGGCCGCTCGATGATGCGGCCGCTGGCTGCGAGCTCGGACGACGTGCTGCGCGTGATGATCGCGTTGCGGAACTCCCAGCTCGACAGATCTTTCGACGCGTAGGCGTTCACGCCCCGGAAGCCGCTCGAGTTTCCCGACTTGTCCTCGCCGATCCAGTACCAGGTGTCGCCGACTTTGATGAGCCCGGCGCCGTGGGCCTCGATGCGCTTGCCGCTGGTGTCGTTCCAGAAGCCACCGTTCTTGATCGTGACGATGACGTCGCCCGTCGCGCCGCCTGAACCGGTCGTTCCGGCGGCGCCCGCGCTGCCACCGCCGGTGCCCGCGCGCCCACCGCCGCCCGCACCGGGGCCGCCCGACGACCCGCTCGCGCCGGCGGCGCCGCCGCCGACCCCGCCGGTGCCCGCCGCCCCACCTGTGCCGGCGGCGCCGGTCGTCGCTGCGCTGCCCCCGACGGCGCCACCGCCGAGACCGGTCGTGCCGGCAAGGCCGGTGGTTCCGGCCATGCCCGCGGCGCCCGCGGCGCCGGTCGTTCCAGCCGCGCCGCTCGCTCCGGATGCACCGCCGGCGCCGGTCGTGGCTGCGTTTCCCGCGCATCCCGCGGCCAGCGCGGCGCACAGGAGAGCGGTCGACGCACGGTGGCGCGCGGGGGGCATGCTCTGGATTCCCGGGGGTGGTTTGGGTGATCGGACCCCTCACCCTGGCCCTCTCCCCGCTTCGCGGGGCGAGGGGACCTGAGCTTCGCGGGCGAGGGGACCTGACGCCGGGGCGAGGGACCTGAAGGGCTTCGGCGAGGCGAGGCTAGATCGTCAGGGTCGAGCCTTCGATGGCGCCGGTGAGGGCGATGTCGCGGCCGCCCCGCTCGTCGAGCAAGCGGCGGCCGCGCGCGCACAGCGCATCGACGTCGGCGTCGCTGTAGTCCTGGTCGTAGTGGAACAGGACCAGGCGCTTGACCTTCGCGGCGATCGCTGCGCCGACCGCGTCCTCGACCGACGAGTAGCCACGGTCCGCGTACCGTCGCTTGTCCTCGGGCGTGTACGTGCTGTCGTGGATCAGCACGTCCGCGCCCTTGTACAGCTCCAGCGATTCCGCGGGCGGCCCGCCGCCGAGGTAACCGGCGTCGCTCGCGTACACGACGGAGCGCCCGCCCTCCTCGATGCGGAAGGCGAGCGCGCCCGACCGGCCGTGCGGGTTCGTGCGCGCGCGGACCTGGCAGCGTTCGACCTCGAACGCCTTGCCTTCGGCGATCGCGACGATGTCGATGCTGGCGCCCATGTTCTTCAGCGTCTGCACCGGGAAGTACTGGGGCGCCATCTGCCCCTCGAGGATCCCCTCCAGCATCGCCGAGCTCGTGGCGCCGCCGTAGATGCGGAACTTGTTCCCCGGTTGATACAGCGGAACGAAGAAAGGAAAGCCCTGGATGTGATCCCAGTGCGCGTGCGAAAGCAGGATGCTCGCCGCGCCGGCGCCCTTGCCGAACGCGCCCTCCATCAAGCCGATGCCGAGGTTGCGCGCGCCGGTGCCGCAGTCGAGGATGATGAGGCCGCCGCCCTCGGGCCGCACCGCCACGCACGCCGTGTTGCCGCCGTAGCGAACCGTCGCCGGCCCCGGCGCCGGGATCGATCCGCGCACGCCAAAGAAGGCGAGTTGCATCAGCGCTGCCCCAGCTCCACGTCGAGGCCCTCGTACGCGGCGACGATGTCCAGCTTGCGCGACGCCTTGGCGGCCGCCGCGCGCGTGTCGGCGAGGATGAGGTCGATCTCGGCGTCGGTCCGCTCGGGCGCGTGGTGGAACAGCGCCAGCCGCGACGCGCCCGCTTCGCCGCACACCTCGACGGCGTCGGCGGGGCGCGAGTGGCCGTAGTGCGGGATGCGCTGGTAGTCCTCGGGCGTGAACATCGTGTCGTAGATGACCAGGTCAGCGCCCTCGCACAGCCGCACCACGCCCTCGCGCATCTTCGCGAGCTTCTGCTTGTCCTTGGCGGGCAGCTCCGCGCCCGGCGACGGCGGGCGCGCGACGAACTCGTCCTCGAACAGGATGTCGGAGAACGGCGCCGTGTCCGAGACGTAAACGACCGACGCGCCGTCGGCGGTCAGGCGGTAGGCCGTCGCGATGTACGGGTGATTGAGACGCGTGCACGCGACCTTCACGTCGTCGATCGAGAACTTCGCCGAGTCCGTCAGCTCCTTGAACTCGATGGCGGCGTCCGCCTCCGCGAACGGGACGGGGAAGTACGGATCGTGCGTCTGCGACGCGAACACCGCCTGCAGGTGCAGGTCGTCGCGCTTGCGCGCGTAGACCGACATCTTGTTGCCCCGCTGATAGAGAGGCGAGAAGTACGGCAGCCCCTGGATGTGGTCCCAGTGGGTGTGACTGATCAGCAGGTGGACGCGCGCGCGTCCCGCCTCGCCCTCGCCGACCAGCTCCTTGCCGAGCTTGCGAATCCCCGTGCCCGCGTCGACGACGACGCGCGTCCCGG
Organism: Polyangia bacterium; assembly: GCA_035607075.1. Classification (GTDB taxonomy): domain Bacteria; phylum Myxococcota_A; class Polyangia; order Fen-1088; family Fen-1088; genus JADGRB01. The sequence goes on along the minus strand of DATMZL010000587.1, from coordinate 2,259 downwards.
CCGCCGAGCGGACCTCGACGCAAGATGTGTTGCCGCCGTAGCGCTCGGTCTTGGCGCCCGGCACGGGAAGCGACCCGCGAACGCCCCAGAAGCGGACCCTCATGACACGCGGATGCGAAATGGCGCGCCACGACCTCGACGCACGCGCGGAGACATAGCCGGGAGGATATCACGACCGGGCTTACTTCGCGTTTTTCCGCCCCTTTAGGGCGAGCGCAGGGTGGCTTTGCCAGCCCGGAGCGAGCGGGGGCGCGGGGGACCAAAGCGAGCGCAGCGAGCGACGTCCCCCGAATAGAAAAATAGTGCCGGGCCAGCTCACCTAGCCCCAGGGGGAGGGGCGGAAGCTGACCCGGCTAGGAACTGGATTCGAGGCGGACGATGAAGCCCGCCCCGCTGGCTGGCGTCGTGACCGACGCGCCGATTCGTGCCGCGAGCTCGCACGCCAGCGCCACCCGCCAGGGACCCTGGGTGGGGCGGCGGCCGCTGCTGTCGATCTCGAGGACGGTGTCTCCACGGCCGGCACCAACCTCCGCGAAGACGTCGATCTGCTGGCGATAGATGGGGTCGCGCGTATCGCATCCGGCGCGCGCGAGCTCGACGATCAGGCCGGCAATCAGACATTCGAGGGCGGTGCCCCGATTGCGGACGCGAATGCTGCGTGGCTTGTTGAACGATACGGCGACCCGGCCGAGCGCCGGCGCCGCCAGCCGGAGGGCGCGTTCGATCACCTGGTCGAGATCCGCCGCCGCCGTCGCGCCGTCGCGGACGGCGGCGTCGATGAACGCCATCAACGCCGTCATGCGTTGCACATTCGATTCCGTCTCGCGCAGCGCCTGAGAAATATCCGGAACCGCTGCCGGCGATGCCGCGCCCGCGCGGACCTCGGTGGTCGCCGCCGACAGCAGCGTCAAATGGTTTCGAAACTCGTGCAAGATGCCGTTGCAGATGGGCACCAGATCACCGAGGTCGGAGCCCATGTGTTTCGCTGAGTTGGAGCGGGCAACCAGAACAGCGTTATCGTCGGTCAGCATCGGGAGAAGCGGTCCCCCGCCCGCTGTACAAGATCCGTGCCCCCGAGCGTGAACAGCAAGCAAACTCTGCCGTTTCCACGGCGACGTGGCGTCGGGCGTGCGTTCAAGGTACAACCGGCCGCTCTCATGATCCGGATTCCCGCTGTCGCCCGCGTGGCGCTGATGGTCGCCGTCCTCGCGGCGGCGGCGTCGGGGTGCAAGCGCGAGATCGGCGACGAGTGCACGACCGCGGCGGACTGCAACCCGAACGGGACGCGCTCGTGCGACACTTCGCAGCCTGGCGGCTACTGCACGATCCAGGGGTGCGACGAGACCTCGTGCCCGTCCGAGGCCGTGTGCATGAGGTACTTCCCGACGCAGTTCCTGACCGAGCCGTGCGATCCGACGCCGACCACCGGTCCCGAAGGCTGCGCCGCTGACGAGATCTGCCTGGACGTGGGGCTGTGCGCGCCGATGTCGACGGAGCTTCGGTACTGCGTGAAGACGTGCGAAAGCGCTGACGACTGCCGCGGCGGGTACGAGTGTCGGCTGGCGGGGACCCGCGGCAGCATGGCGTTGATCTCGAGCCTGGACGCGGTCGTGCGTTTCTGCGCGCCGCAGGGCACGCAATAGCGCGAACCAGGAAACTGTCCGGCGCCGCGTCCGACAACGGGCCATGCGTCGTGCTGTTGGCCTGCGCCTGACCCCGTTTCTGGCGTGCCTGCTCGGGCTCGCGGCGGCGCCGCCGGCGCACGCGGCCAAGGCCGTCGACGGCGTCGTCAACCTGAACACGGCAGAGCCGGGCGTGCTGGGCCTGCTGCCCGGCGTCGGGCCGGCGAAAGCGGCCCAGATCGTGGCCTACAGGAAGCGGCATTCCTTCCGCACCGTCGACGAGCTCGTCCGGATCAAGGGCATCGGTCGCAAGATGGTGCGCCGCCTGCGCGCGCATCTCGCGGTCGCCGGCCCGACGACGGCGACCGGAACGATCGCGCCGGTCGTGGTCGCACCACCGCCGCCTCCGCCGCGCCCGTCGCCGTCGCCGCGCGTGCCGCCGCCGCGCCCGATCTGTGGCCGCCCTGCGCCGCCCGTCCCGAAACGCCAGGCGCGTGCGACGCACGGCATTTGTCCGCGCGCGCCGTGAAAGGGGCGAGGGGACCGGATCTTCGCGGGGCGAGGGGCCCGGATCTCCGCGGGGCGAGGGGACCGGATCTTTCTCCCTCTCCCGCTTGCGGGAGAGGGTTGGGTGAGG
>DATMZL010000770.1:0-3693 GCA_035607075.1 Polyangia bacterium | reverse complement strand
GATGCGCCTGGAGATGGAAAAGAACCTGGGCGTGCTGGGCACGCTGGGCAACAACGCGCCTTTCATCGGGCTGTTCGGGACGGTGCTGGGCATCATCAAGGCCTTCGCCGATCTGTCGCGCAACCAGGGCGGCGGCGCGGCGGCGGTCATGTCGGGGATCTCCGAGGCGCTGGTCGCCACCGCCGTCGGCCTGATGGTTGCGATCCCGGCGGTCATCGCGTTCAACTTCTTCCAGGCGAAGGTGCGCAAGACGATCGGGCGCATCGACGCGGTCGCGCACATGGTGCTGGCGACGTTCTCGCCCGGCGAGGGCGACGCCGGACAGGCGCCGGCGCGCGCCGAGGCGGAGGGCTAGCCCGTGGCCGGCGGCGCGAGCGGGTACGGCAACGACGACGACTCCGGCAGGATGATCGTCGACATCAACGTGACGCCGCTGGTCGACATCACGCTGGTGCTGCTGATCATCTTCATGGTGACGGCGTCGCTGATCGTGAACCCGGGCATCAAGGTGGACCTCCCCAAAGCCGCTTCGGGCACCGAGCAGACGAAGAGCACGCTCGCGCTGACGTTGAGCAAGGAAGGCGTGCTGTTCCTCAACGGCGAGAAGAGCAGCGACGAGTCGGTCGTCCGCTTCATCAACAGTGAGCTGCCCAAGAATCCTCAACTGCAGGCGATCATCGCAGCCGACAAGGCCGTCCCTCACGGTGACGTGATCCACGTGATCGATCTCGTCAAACGGTCGGGCGTACACAAGTTCGCGATCAGCACCGATCGGGAACCCGCCGGCAGGTAACACGCGGTGGCTGCGCCCGGAGAAGGTCTTCCGGACCTATGGACGCCGCGGGCCGGGGGCTCGCGCCTCGTCGGCATCGCGACGGCCGTCGCGATCGGCCTGCACGGGTTGCTGGCGCTGGGGGTGGTGGCGGTCGATCCACGGCAGTTCCGCTCGGAGGCGCCGATCGAGATCGACGTCGAGGAGAAGCTGCCGCCGCCCGAGATCAAACCGCCCCCGCCGCCTCCGGAAGACAAGCCCCCGCCTCCCGAGCCGCGCCCGCGCATCGTTCACCGCATTCCGAACGCCACGCCGCCGCCCCCATCGCCGCCGCCGCCCAGCGACGAGCCGCCGCCCCCGAGCGACGCGCCGCCGCCTGACTTCGGCGTGTCGATGAACGCCACCACCGACGGCGAGTCGTCGGTGGCGGTGCCGGTCGGCCGGACGCTGATGACGAAGCCGGCGCCGAAGCACAAGGAAACGCCGCCACCGTCCGGCGACGGAACCGGCGGGTTCGTCCCGGTCGCGGAGATCTACATCGCGACGCACGCGGAGCTGATCGAGGCGCCCAGCGGCGAGGAAAATTACCCGCCCGAAGCGAAGCGCCTGGGTATCGAGGGCGCCGTGAAGTTGAAGCTGGGGATCGACGAGAACGGCAAGGTCGTCCAGGTGAAGCTGGTCGAGCGCGGCGGCCACGGCTTCGACGAGGCCGCCATGAAGGCGATGCGCCTGGCCCGCTTCAAACCGGCCGTCACCAGCGACGGAAAAGCCGTCCCCTGCAGCATCACCTGGACATACCGCTTCGAGTCCGACCGCTAAGGCGCCCTTCCCGTTACCTGGAGATCCCCTTCCGGAAGCGGGGTTTTCAGAGGCTCGTGGACTTGCAACCACGATCGAGGATATCCTGGAGCATCCCGTCGCTCCGCCCTTCCCGTCCGAGACACCCCCTGATGACAACAAAAGATCGGTGGCGCACCCGTGCCACCTCTGCCCTCCTGGTCGCGGGCGTTTTGGCCCTGGCTGGTCCGGCGCGCGCGCAGCTGATCGCGCCGCACGAGACAACGATCGACACGCAGCTCTGGCAGCCGGCGATCGGCCCGCGCAACTACCTCACCATCGAGAACACGTCGGTCGCCGAGCACAAGCTGCTCAGCTTCGGCCTGTCGACGAACTATCAGCGGCACCCGTTCATCCTCTACACGAACGGGAACACGACGACCGCGACGAACCTCGTCGACTATCAGTGGTCGACGGAGCTGCAGGCAGCGATGGGTCTGTTTGGCCGCTACCAGGCCGGGATCGCGCTGCCGTTCACGCTCTACCTCGCCGGCGACAGGGTCGACGAGATGGGCGCTCCGCTCAACATCCGGCACACCGAGAGCGGAATCGGCGACGTCCGGATCGAGGGCAAGGCGCTGATCGCGACGCTGGGCGAGGACGAGGAGTACACGGTCGCGGTTTCGGGCGGGCTGTCGCTGCCGACCGGCAAGAGCGATTCGCGGCCGTACCTCGGCGACAAGAACGTCACCGGCCGGATCAAGGCGATCGGCGCCGCCGAGCTGGGCAAGGTGCGCGCGGCCGCGAACCTCGGCATCTTGCTGCGCGGGACGACTGAGAACTTCAAGACCCAGCTCGGCCCCCAGCTGCTGTACGGCGCCGCCGCCGCCTATCCGGTCGATCGGAAGGTCGACGTCATCGTCGAGCTGTTCGGGCGCAGCGGCCTGAACGACTTCGCGAAGTTCTACTCCGACGTCAACCCGTGGGAAGTCGACATCGCGGGCCGCTACCAGGTGAACGGCATGTGGTCCGTCACCGCGGGCGGCGGGCGCGGCTTCGGCAACGGCATCGGCGCGCCCGATCTGCGGCTGTTCGCGATGGCCGCCTTCGCCCCAGACTTCCGCGATCGCGACAAGGACGGCATCTTCGACGTCAACGACAAGTGCCCCGACGACCCCGAAGATCGCGACGGGTTCCAGGACCAAGACGGTTGCCCCGATCCGGACAACGACTTCGACACCATCCCGGACGCCAAGGATCGCTGCCCGAACGAAGCGGAGGACGTCGATCAGTTCGAGGACGAGGATGGCTGCCCCGAACCGGATAACGACAAGGACGGCGTCCCCGACATCAATGACGCCTGCCCGAACGCGGCGGAAGACGGCAAGGGGAAGAAGCCGCACGACGGCTGCCCGTCGACCACCGAGGACGGCGACGGCGACGGCGTGCCGGACGCCACCGACAAGTGCCCCGACGAGCCGGAGGACCGCGACGGCTTCGAGGATGACGACGGTTGCCTGGATCCGGACAACGACGCGGACGGCATCCCCGACAACTTCGACAACTGCCCGAACCAGGCCGAGGATCCCGACGGCTTCGAGGACGAAGATGGTTGCCCCGATCCGGACAACGACAAGGACGGCTTCCTCGACGCGGTCGACAAGTGCCCGCTGCAGGCCGAGACGCTGAACGCCAACAAGGACGACGACGGTTGCCCCGATCCCGGCGCCGAGCTCGCCCGCCTTGGTCGAGACCGGATCGAGCTGGACGAAAAGATCGGCTTCGTCAGCCACGGCGGCAAGCTGCAAATCAAGGAAGGCTCGACGAAGTACGTGAACCTGGTCGCCCTGATCATGAAGGGGCACACGGAGATCCCGAAGATCCGCATCGAGGTGCACGCGGAGGGCGTGCCGCAGACGGAGACGCAGAAGCGAGCCGAGGCGGTGCGCGACTTCCTCGTCGGCAAGGGCGTCGATACGGCCCGCCTGGTTCCCGTCGGCGCGGGCGCGGGACCGTCGAAGGTCGAGTTCCTGATCGACACGTCAGCGGCCAAGCCCGCTGCTCCCGCCGCGTTTGCATCGGGAGCAGTCCCGGCACCGGGCGCCGTTCCGGCGGCGGTTCCGGCCCCGGTCATTCTGCCCACG
>DATMZL010001247.1:0-2755 GCA_035607075.1 Polyangia bacterium | reverse complement strand
CCCTACGGGATCGCCGTCTACCTGTCGGCGCGGTTCAGCGCGCCGCTCGAGATCGGCGGCCTCACCACCGCCGATCCCCTGAACAGCGCGGTCCGGACGTGGTGGACGAAGAAGGTCGACGAGATCTACGCGAAGATCCCCGACTTCGGCGGCTTCCTGGTGAAGGCCAACGCGGAGGGACAGCCCGGGCCCCACGACTACGGACGCACGCACGCCGACGGCGCGAAGCTGCTGTCCGACGCGCTGGGATCGCACGGCGGGATCGTGCTGTGGCGCGCCTTCGTCTACAGCGACAGCGGCACGGATCGCATCCGCCAGGCGTACGACGAGTTCAAGCCGCTCGACGGAAAGTTCGGCGCCAACACGATCGTCCAGGTGAAGAACGGCCCGCTCGACTTCCAGCCGCGCGAGCCGCCGAGCCCGCTGTTCGGCGCGATGCCGATGACGCCGCTGGCGCTGGAGGTGCAAATCACGAAGGAGTACCTAGGCCAGGATACGCACCTCGCCTACCTCGGCCCGCTTTATGAGGAGGTGCTGCAGGCGGACACGTACGCGAAGGGGCCGGGGGGATCTGTCGCGCGCGTCGTCGACGGCACCGTGCACGGTCACGCCACGACGGCGATTTCGGGCGTCGCGAACATCGGCGACGACGCGAACTGGACCGGCTCGCACTTCAACCAGGCCAACTGGTACGTGTTCGGCCGCATGGCGTGGGATCCCGATCTGACGGCGCAGGCGGTCGCCGACGAATGGGTTCGCCAGACGGTCTCGAACGATCCAGCCGTCGTCGCGCCCGTGACGGCGATGATGATGTCGTCGCGAGAGGCGCTGATCAGCTACATGACGCCGCTCGGGCTGGTCCACATCATGGGCACCGATCACCACTACGGTCCGGCGCCCTGGGTCAGCGACCTCACGATCGCCAACTGGAATCCCGCCTACTACCACCGGGCCGACAGCGCCGGGATCGGTTTCGACCGAACCGCGACGGGCAGCAACGCCGTCGCGCAATACTTCGCGCCGGTGCGTGACAGGTTCGCGAACCGCGCCACCGTCCCCGACGAGCTTCTACTTTTCTTTCAGCGCGTGGCGTGGGACGACAAGCTGCCGTCAGGGGGACGCTCGATCTGGGAGGAGCTGGTTCATCGCTACAGCGCCGGCGTCGACGCCGTGCAGGCGATGCGTGACGCCTGGGCGACGGTGCAGCCGCGCATCGACGCGAAACGGTACAAGGAGGTCGCCGACTTCCTGCAGATCCAGCACTACGAGGCGCGCTGGTGGCGCGACGCCTGCTTGCAATACTTCGCGAGCATCAACAAGAAGGCGATCCCGGCGGGATACGCCGCCCCCGCCCACGATCTGCCGTTCTACAAGAGCCTGGCGAACAGGTGCCCGGCGGACGTGACGAAGCCGCGCTGTCCCGACGTCTACACGGGCAACCCGTCGCCTGCGATCCTCAGGTGACGGTCGGGGGATGCGGCGCGCTTTCGAGCAGCGCCGCCAGCGAGGCGAGGTTGATCGGTTTGACCAGGTGGTGGTCGAAGCCGGCGTCCGCGCTGCGGCGGCGGTCCTCCTCGCGGCCGAGGCCCGTGACGGCGACAAGCAGCGGCCGGCTCGCGCCCCCGCGCGCCCGGATCCGGCGCGCGACCTCGAGGCCGTCCATGCCGGGCAGGCTGATGTCCAGCAGGACGACCTCGGGCTCGGAGCGCGACAGCGCCTCGACGGCCGCCTCGCCGTCGTGAACGACCTCGACCTGGTGGCGCTGCAGCTCGAGTAGCCGGCGCAGTCCTTCGGCGGCGTCGACGTTGTCGTCCGCGATGAGCACGCGGCGGGTGACGCCCGCGTGCTTCACCACGGTCGCCAGGCTGCTCGTGCTCTCGGCGGGCGTGGTGGCCAGCAGCGGGAAACCGAGCACGAACTCGCTGCCGTGTCCTTCGCCGGCGCTCGCCGCGCGCACGTACCCTCCGTGCATCTCGACGAGGCTCTTGACCAGCGTCAAACCGATCCCGAGGCCGCCTTTCGATCGGTCGCGCGCGGCGCGCACCTGCGCGAACAGGTCGAACACGTGACCCAGCATGTCTGCCGGGATGCCGATGCCCGTGTCCGAGACGTTCACGACCGCCTCCCGGCCGTCGGACGCGACGCGGAGGCGGACGCAGCCGCCGCGGTCGGTGTACTTGGCCGCGTTGTTGAGGAGGTTCGAGATGATCTGGGTCAGACGGATGACGTCACCCTGCACGCGCACGGGCACCGCCGGCAGGTCGACCGACACCTCGTGCTCACGCTCCGAGAGCAGCGGCCGGCTCGCCTCCAGCGCTTGCAGCGCCACGACGCCCAGGTCGACGGGCTGCATCCGGAGATCGATCTTTCCGAGGTTGATGCGCGACACGTCCAGAAGGTCGTCGACCAGTCGCGACAGCTGCGCCACTTGCCGTGAGATCGCCTCGCGCGCCCAGATCTGGCGATCGTCCTCGCGCGGGAGCTCGCGCATGATCTCCAGCGCGGTCCAGATCGGCGCGAGCGGGTTGCGCAGCTCGTGGCCCAGCATCGCGAGGAACTCGTCCTTGCGGTGGTCGGTCTCCTCGGCTCGCGCGCGGGCCTGGCGCTCGGCCTCGTGCAGGCGCGCGTTCTCGATCGCCAGCGCGGCGCGATCCGCGAGATCCTCGAGCAAGGCGCGGTCGTCGTCGGTGAACGGGTTGTCGTCGTCGTAGCGTGACGCCACGAGGGTTCCCAGCGTCCGTCCCCGCATCTTGAG
>DATMZL010000722.1:0-2423 GCA_035607075.1 Polyangia bacterium | reverse complement strand
GGGGATGATGGTCGAGTGTTGAGATCAGGTCTTGAGCATTTTTTTCGACTTCTGGCGTTGATATTCCACTATTTTTTTGAGTAGGTGGGTGTTGACGAAGGGGTTTTTCTTGATTGAACGAGTTATGGTGGTTTCCTTTATGCCTTCTTGCCGCGGTGCTTGATGATCATCGCGTCGGTTCGTTTGTTCTCACGCGTCTTGAGGCCCTTCGACAGCTGGCCCCACGGTGAACAGGGATGACGGCCGCCGGAGGAACGGCCTTCGCCGCCGCCCATCGGGTGATCGACCGGGTTCATGGTGACGCCGCGGTTGTGCGGACGACGGCCCTTCCAGCGCGTGCGCCCGGCCTTGCCGATGTGCACGCTGCCGTGCTCGACGTTGCCGACCTGGCCGACGGTGGCACGGCAGTCGAGGTGGACGCGGCGGGTCTCGCCCGACGGCAAGCGCACCTGGCCCCAGTCGCCTTCCTTCGCCATCAGCTGGGCGCCCGTCCCGGCCGAACGGCACATCTGCGCGCCGCCCGAGATCTTGAGCTCGATGTTGTGGACCGTCGTGCCGAGCGGGATGAAGCGCAGCGGCAGGTTGTTACCCGGCTTGATGTCGGCGTTGCGCGACGACAGCACCCTGTCGCCGACCTTCAGGCCGTCGGGGCACAGGATGTAGCGCTTCTCGCCGTCGACGTAGTGGAGCAGCGCGATGCGCGCGGTGCGGTTCGGATCGTATTCGACCGTCGCGACCGTGGCGGGGACGCCCAGCTTGTTGCGGCGGAAGTCAATCAGACGGAAGCGGCGCTTGTGGCCGCCGCCGCGGAAGCGCGAGGTTATGCGACCGAAGTGGTTGCGGCCACCGGTCCTCTTCATCGCGTCGGTCAGCGACTTCTCGGGCGCATTACCCTGTGACAGCTCGGAGAAGTCCGGGGCCACGCGGCCTCGGCTGCCCGGCGTCGTTGCGTTGTGCGGACGAAGACCCATTTTTTTAGACTCCCTCGAAGAATTCGACGGTCTGGCCAGCCGCGATGGTCACGATGGCCTTCTTCCAGTTCGATCGCTTCCCGACGAAGCGCCCCATGCGCTTCTCCTTGCCGCGGACGACGGTCGTACGGACGGAAACGACGTCGACGTTCCAGAGCTTCTGGACCGCGGCGCGGATCTCGACCTTGTTCGCGTCCGACGCGACCTCGAACAACAGCTGCGACTTCATCGTCTCCGGATCCAGCTCCTCGCCGTCGCTGCGGCCGCCCGTGTCCTTGAGGCGCGTGCCCTTCTCGGTCAGGAGCGGGCGCTTGATGATCTGTTCTGGTGTTCGCATCGCAGTTCCTTAGGCGGCCTTCTCCGCCGCGGCGGTCTTCGCGAGCACGCGCGCCTCGATCGCCTTGACGGCGTCGGCGGCGATCACGAGGCTCGGATGATTCAGGATGTCGTAGACGTTCAGGCCTTCCGGCGCGATCACCTTCGATTTGGGCAGGTTGCGGCCCGACTTCGACAGGTTCACGTTGTCCTTGCCGTCGACGACGATCGCCGAGTCGGCGCCCAGCGTCTTGAGGATGCCGGCCAGCTTCTTGGTCTTGGGGGCGTCGAACGCGAGGGCGTCGACGATCACCAGCTTCTTCTCCTGGGCGCGCAGCGACAGCGCCGAGGCGAGCGCGGCGCGCTTCACCTTCTTCGGCACCGTGTACTCGTAGTCGCGCGGCTGCGGTCCCCAGACCGTACCGCCGCCGACGAACTGCGGCGACCGGCTCGAGCCCTGGCGCGCGTTGCCCGTCCCCTTCTGCTTGTACGGCTTCTTGCCGCCGCCCCGCACCTCGTCGCGCTTCTTGGTCTTGTGCGTGCCGGCGCGCTTCGCGGCCCGCTGCGCCTTGACCATCTCCCACAGCAGATAGTCCTTCACCTTGGTGCCGAACACGGCGTCGGCGAGGTCGGCTTGCCCCACCTTCTTGCCCGAAATATTGACGATGTCGATCTGCATAGTGAGGCCTCAGTCCTTACTCAGGTCTTGATCTCGACGTCCACGCCCGCCGACAGGTCCAGCTTCATGAGGGCGTCCAGCGTCTGCTGCGTCGGCTCGAGGATGTCGAGCAGGCGCTTGTGCGTGCGAATCTCGAACTGCTCACGCGACTTCTTGTCCACGTGCGGCGAGCGCAGCACGGTGAACTTGTTGATCTTGGTCGGCAGCGGCACGGGGCCGGCGATGCTGGCCCCGGTGCGCTTCGCGGTGTCGACGATCTCGCCGGCCGACTGATCCAGCAGCCGGTGATCGTACGCCTTGAGACGGATTCTGATCTTGGGTGTCACTTGGCCTTTACCTCTTCGTCGGGAAGAATCTTGACGACGACGCCGGCGCCGACGGTCTTGCCGCCCTCGCGGATCGCGAAGCGCAGACCTTCCTCGCAGGCGATCGGCGTGATGAGCTCGATCTCCAGGCTC
>DATMZL010000275.1:0-3911 GCA_035607075.1 Polyangia bacterium | reverse complement strand
CCGTTCCCATTTCTGCCCACGATCCCGCCCGCGGTGTACGCCTACGAGGCGCTGCAAGCGCTGGCGATACCCAAGATCATCTACCGCTGTGTCGCCGGTGATACGTCGGAGAGTCTCTCCCGGTGGCTGGCCGCACCGCCGCCGGACGGCGTCGTACCGCCCCGGCTCGCGGTGCTTGTCGGGGCACCGACGAGCCGGGCGCCGAGCAGTCTCGCGCTGTCCGACGCCTACGCGGTCGCTCGCCCGTTTGCGGCTGACTGGTGGATGGGCGGCATCGCGATCGCCGAGCGCCACGCGCGGCGCGGTGACGAGCATGACCGTCTCGTGCAGAAGACGGCGACTGGCTGCCGGTTCTTCGTCACGCAGGCGGTCTACGACGCCTCCGCCACAAAGTCGCTGCTGTCCGACTACGCCCGCACGTTGCGACAGACGGGGCTCGCGCCGGTGCCGATCATCTTCACGTTCTCGCCCTGTGGGTCACCGAAGACGCTTCAGCTCCTCAAGTGGCTCGGAATCGCGGTTCCGCGCTGGCTGGAAAACGAGCTGCTCGACGCCGGCGACATCCTCGATACATCGTTGCGTCTTTGTCGGGAGACCTGGCGGGACGTGCTGGGATTCGCGCGTGCCAAGGGGCTGCCTGTCGGCCTCAACATCGAGAGCATCTCGATCCGCAAGGAAGAGGTCGACGCGTCGGCCGCGCTCTTCACGGCGTTGCGCGCCGACCTGCGTGAAGGGTAGCCCGTGCGCGCACCGTGGCCAGGGCCAAACGCGCCGGACGTATGTCAGCGCGTGAGAGACTCGCGGAGTCGAGCAAGGCGTGCAGCGGTGTCGCGGTCGCCGGCCCACCGGTCCAACTCCTTCTCCACCGCAGGAATGGCTTCGGAGCCGTAGACCTCGTCGATGGCTTTCGCAGCGGCGCGCCCAGCGACCGGATGCACGGCGGCCGTGAGAAGATCGGCCAGCATCCGGGGATCGCCGCGGCACCCCGGATCGATGCGGGCCGCGCGGAGGTAACGCTCGACGGAGTCGCTCCGCCAATCGAGCTCGGCGTAGGCCCGCCCGGCCAGAAGCCAGGGTCGCGGGTCAGCCGGATGCTGGTGTGCGAACGAGTAGACCGGGCGAAGCGAGCCCTCTGACATCCGTTTGCCGCGATCGAGGCGATCGCGCAGCGGTCGAAGGGCCCTTGGCACGGGATCTTGCCAGGGATCGCGAGCGGGCACTCTTGGTCGCTCCGCATTGGTTTGCGCCTGCGCTTTGGTCGCGAGCAACGGCGAGGAGATGCCTGACGGTGCGATCGAGGCCGACGTCGCCGGCGTGTTCGACGGTGGCGAGAGGACGGGGCGCGCGCTCTCGATCGGCCTCGCATCGTTGCGATTCAGGAATGTGAACACCGTGGCCAGCGCGGCGGCCAGAGTGACGAGGCCGACCACAGCTCGCCAAGAGTGTGCGCCCGTCGCTTGCGCTTTCTGCGACACCGCGTCGATCGCTTCGAGTGCCTCGAGCATCGAAGCGGCGTCCGGAAATCGCTCCGCAGGCGCCTTCGCCAGCGACCGGTCGATGACTGGCTGCAGGACGCCGGCGACAGAGAGGTCGGGCCGTGTTTCGGCCAGCGACGGGATCGGGTCGACGAGATGCGAATGCAGGACGTCGAGCATCGAGTCGCCCCCGAATGGTTGGCGGCCGGTCAGGAGCTCGAACAGCATCACGCCCGCCGAATAGACGTCAGTTCTCGAGTCGACGGGCTCGGCCTTCCCTTGCTCAGGAGAGATGTAGGCCGGCGTTCCGCAAACCAACCCCGCTCTCGTGAAGCTATCGAGGACGCTGCGGGACCCCGACCCCTCGAGAAACTTCACCATTCCGAAGTCCAGAAGCCTCACGTGATCGGTTTGATCGGGCAGCGCTTGAAGGAACACGTTGGCGGGCTTCAGGTCACGGTGGACGATGCCTTTGCCGTGCGCGAATGCCAGCCCGCGCAGCACCTGGCGCGTGATGTGAAGCGCCCTCGCAGGAGGCATCGACCCCTCCTTGATCAACTCAAAAAAAGTCTTTCCCTCGAGAAACTCCATGACCAGGTACGGCACGTCATCGTCGATCCCCGAATCGGTCACCGTGACGACGTTCGGGTGAGAGAGGGCGGACAGGGCCTTCGCTTCCCGCGCGAAGCGTCGCCGCCAATCGGGGTCGGTCGCCGCGTACTGCTGGAGGACCTTGATCGCGACGAGTCGACCGAGCTGTGCGTGCTTGGCCCGGTAGATGAACCCGACCCCGCCGGCCCCCAGGCGTTCTACGATTTCATAGCGTCGATCCAGCGTGCGCCCGATATATGGATCGGGCACCGATTCGGACGGAAACAGATCACCGCCCGCGGTTCGACCGGAAGAAAGCCCGACGTCTGTTACGGTGGCGACGCCGAGCGGGCTGGGCGTGTCTGACCTGCCCCGCACTGGATCCTCAACCGGGACGTGCGTCGGTGGTAGCTGGTGCTACCGGCACACACAGGATGCGTCTCATGGACATCTCCCCACGCTTCCACGAATCGGATTCTCGACGGTCTGCTTTAGCGTGAGCCATTAAGTGGGCGCGTCCGTACGGGCTTAGCCGCGAAGCTCGACTGTGAGACTCCGGGCGCGCTTGCACATGCGCGCCGAGACGTCGACGCCGATCGCGTCGAGGCCGAGCGCGTTCGCTACCGCCAGGACGGTTCCCCAACCACAGAACGGATCGATCACGGTGCGGGTTGTCGTCTCCCCGATGATGAACCGGCACGCGTCGACGCAGGCGAGCACGCCCATCGACTTCACGCCCGGTTGCATGCCGCCGTCGGGCAGCACGTCGGGCGTGGCGTTCCGGAGCGTCGGGCGGAGGACGCGCGCGAAACCGAGTAAGTGAGAGTAACTGGCGCGGCCGCGCGTGAGCGTCCCGGGTGGTTTGCGACAAACGATCTTGTGAAAGAGAAGCCCCATCCCGGCGCGCTCCGCGGCGCGCGCCACCAGCGACCCTTTGTCGATCCAGAGCCCGGCGCGCCTCACATCACTCTGGAAGAAGATCGCCACGCCCTCGTCGGGCACGGCCTGCATGGTCAGCAGCGCAGCCTCCTCGAACCAGCGCCGCCAGCCGTCGATCCCCAGCGCCGGCAACTCCGACAGGTCAGGCAGCGACGTGACGACGCTGGCGCCGACCAGCGTGCCCGCGGCGCGCAGCCACGGCAGCGCGTCGCCGTGGTGAACTGTGCGCGCCGGCCCGGTCGTCGAGGGAGTGGTCACGAGAGTCCAGCGACGATCTCGTACGAGCGGAGCCGGGCGCGGTGGTCGTGGATTTGCGACGTCAGGATCAACTCGTCGGCGCCCGTGCGCGCCACCAGCTCCTCGAGCCGAGCGCGTACGGTGTCGGGCGCGCCGACGGCCGCGCAAGCGAGGATGCCGTCGAGCATCGCGGCGTGGTGGGGTGCGAGGCGCTGCGCGTAGCCGGGGACGGGCGGCGGGAGACGGCTCGGTTGGCCGCTGCGCAGATTGACGAACGCCTGCTGCAGCGAGGTGAGAAGGAGCTCTGCCTCGTCGTCGGTGCCTGCGCAGACCGTGTTGACCCCGAGCATGAGCCGCGAGCGATCGAGGTGATCCGAGGGGCGAAAGCCGCGGCGGTAGACGTCGATCGCCTCCATCAACAAAGCGGGCGCGAAGTGCGAGGCGAACGCGAAGGGAAGGCCCAGGACGCCGGCGAGCTCGGCACCAAACAGGCTCGACCCGAGGATCCAGACTTCGACGGCGGCGCCGGCACCTGGGAAGGCGCGTACCCGCTGCCCCGGCTCCGGCTCGCGGAAGTAGCCGAGCAGCTCGGCGACGTCCTCGGGGAAGCGATCGACGTCGCCTACGAGCGTGCGGCGGAGGGCGTGGGCGGTGGCCGCGTCTGTCCCA
>DATMZL010000526.1:0-4631 GCA_035607075.1 Polyangia bacterium | reverse complement strand
CCCAGCTGTCGTTGGTCCCGTAGGTGATCGCGAAGAAGCGATAGTCGGGATTCAGCGCCAGGTCTTCGTCGAGGCGGGCCAGCCCGTCGCCGGTCAGCTCGCTGCCGATGCCGCCGTTGATCATCGCGGGGAAGTAAGCGTGCGCCGTCGCGGTGTCGATCAGCGCGGCGAAGCTGGGCGGGTTCGCCCGGTCGTAGGCGAACGCCGTGATGCTGTCGCCCATGAAGAACCAGGTGTCGTCGGGGAGGGCCGTGCCGGCCGCCGACGTGTCGTGGACGTCGATCTCGCCGATCTGGACGAGGCCGCCTTGCGCCTTGGGCGGCGCCGCGGTGATCACCATCTTGATCCAGCTCTTTCCGGCGAAGGCGATCGCGTGCGCGCGCGTGCGGACCAGATTCCCGGTCACGCTGACCGGGTCTCCGGTCGCCGGATCGCTCGCCATCGTCCACGTGCCGTCCGCGCCGTTCGTCGAGTCGGACGAGACTTCGAAGTGGTAGTCGGCGGGAAAGCCGTAGACCGTGTTGGCGGGCTGGGTCTTGTAGTCGTACGTGCCGGCGTCGTCCCAGCTGACGAGGACGCGCGTCGGACCGGCCGTCAGCTTGAGCGCGACCCACGCGGGCGCCGCCGCGGTGGGCGTCCCTGCATTCCACGCGCAACAGTGGTA
Organism: Polyangia bacterium; assembly: GCA_035607075.1. GTDB lineage: Bacteria > Myxococcota_A > Polyangia > Fen-1088 > Fen-1088 > JADGRB01. The sequence continues at coordinate 3,967 of DATMZL010000526.1, read as the reverse complement.
CTGCGTGTTCACGACGAGCGCCGGGTTCGACAGGTTCGAAGGCGACGCGAACACGGGCGCGCCGCGCGAGATGATCGGGTTCGGATGCGACAGCTTCAGCGCGGGCGGTGTGTAGCTGCCGGCGCTGCCGGCCGACCCGCCGCTGCCGCCGCTCCCCGCGGCGCCGCCGCCCGTGCCGCCGCCGCTCGTTCCGGCGGTGCCGGTGCCGTAGTCGGGGTCCTTCGCGCAAGCTGCGAGCGACAGAAGTGCCGCGATCAAGGCCAAGCAAGGACTTCTCATGCGGCGGAGTCAACCAGAACTGCAACGGGTTAACAAGCCGTACAAATGAGACAATCACGACTCAATCGACGATGATCCCGTTCGGGCCGACGCGTGAGCGGCTGACCGCGCAGTCGTCGACGTAGAGGACCGCGGTGCTGGGCGTCAGGTCCTCGGCGATGCTGCACGCGTTCCATTCCACCCAGGGCGTGGGCGCCATCGATCGGCCGGCGATGTCGACGATCTGGCGGCCGTCCAGCCAGAACGTCAGCCGCCCCGTATCGTCCTGGGCGTTGCGATAGAACGCCTCGATCTGAAACCAGCGGCTAACAGGGACGACGGGCGCGGGCGCGTCCAGCGGCAAGACGGCGCCGGCGCCGCGGTGATCGTAGAGCTGCAAGCTCATCTCGCCGGTGTCCAGGTTGACAAGATCGAGATCGAACAGCTCATCCATCGTCGTCGCGTCCTGCGCGCGGAACTTGAGGATGACCCAGTACGTGCCGACGGCGATTGTGCGCTGCAGGTAGTACCAGGCGCTGTAGTAGGCCGCCTCGGGGAGCGAACCGCCCGCGCGCGAGAGCACCGCGCTGGTCTGCCCGCCGCCCGCGGGCGCGTCGACGGTCAGCTTCGCGGCGCCGTGGCCCGAGCGCACGCGTTCGCTTGTCGGCTCGACGATGCCAGGCGGCGAAGGGAACGCCCACGCGGCGCCGTTGCCGTCGCCGCTCCATTCGTCGAAGTTGCCGGCCTCGAACAGCCCCGTCCAGAGCAGGTCGGATCCGACATCCAGCCGCGGACCGCAGCCGCCGCTTGCGAGCGCGGCGAGCGCAGCGACGCCGAAGACTCGCGCGGCCCTCACAGGAACCCCAGCGAGGCGCCGGCGCTGGCGCCGATCCAGAAGTGCGGCGTGTGCCCGGCGACGCCCTGCGGAAGCGCGTAGATCTCCGCCGGGCTGGGGATCAGCTCGGCGTGCAGCGCCGCGAACGGCGCGAACCGCGACGCGCCCACGCGCACGCCCAGCGCACCACGAACGCCGAGCTCGATCGCCGTGCGCGCGCTCGACGCCTCGAGATCGATCGCGGTCTCCGACAGAACCGCCGCCAGCACGCCGAGGTCTGCGTACGGCGCGAAGCGATCGCCGGGGCGCTGCAGGCGGACGCCCGCGTCGACCGGCAGGCGCCACTGGTGCAGGCGCACGCCGCCGATGCTCGTGTCGACGGGCCAGAGCGCGAGCGCGCCGGCGACGAAGGCGAGGCGCCCGCGCCCGACGGTCAGCCGAAGACCGAGGCCGCCCTGCGCGACGCTGTCGGAAGAACCGACGCCGGCGTCGAGCGCGGCGGCCACGTCGACCCGCGCGCCCGCGGGCGCGGGCGGCGCCGGCGCGGGCGCAGCGATCGCGACCGGCGGCGCGGGGGGCGGTGGAGGCGACGCGGGCGCGCCGATCGACGCCGGATCGATCGTCATCGCGACGAACACGGCCGCGACGCGCGCGCGCTGCGTGCAGTCGCGCGCTTCGTCGCGGTACTCCCGCACGCGGCCGGCCACGACGACGTGAAACGGAACGCCGAGATCCACCAGCTCGACGGCCGGTGTCACCGAGAGCGCGCGCAGGCGCGGGCCGAGGCGCTCCGGCGGCAGCAACGTCGCGAGCTCGGCCAGCACGAGCTCCGGCCGCGGACACGCGCTGGCGCCGGCGATCAGCGCTTCGAGGTCGGGGTCGGTGGCCGCGTGCGCGCCGCTCGTCATCGAGCAGACAGCGACGAACGCGGCGACGAGACGGACAGCTCGCACCCGCGCACGATAACAAAGCCCGAATCGCACGAGGGGCCGCCGGAGGCGTTTCGTCGCGCACCACGCACTGCATCGCGGTTAAAGTCGTTTTCATGAAGGTCGGGGGGACGCCGCACCCTTATTCGGCCGTGCCGCACCCCGTGTCGCGATTGCTGCGCCCGAAACCGGCCTCGGGCGCCGTCCCCGCCGATGCGCGCACGCAGTTTCGCGCCATCTATGACGACTGGTTCGACGACGTCTCGCGCTGGATCCGCGCGCTGGGCGGCGTGGAGGCGGATCGCGACGACATCGTGCAGGAGGTCTTCCTCGTCGTCCGCCGTCGCCTGAAAGATTTCGACGGAACGAATTTGGCGGGCTGGCTTTACCGCATCACCACCCGGCAGGTGCGCGACTTTCGCCGGCGCACCTGGGTGAAGCACATCTTCACGCGGCGGCGCTCCCACGAGCCCGATGTGCTGCCCCACGCGGGCGGCAATCCGGCGATGGCGCTGGAGCGCAAGGAAGAGCAGCGCGTCCTTCAGAAGTTGCTGATGAAGTTGCCCGAGGCGCGACGGACCGCGTTCGTGCTGTTCGAGATCGAGGGCCTGTCGGGGGAGGAGATCGCGCGCGTCCAGAGCATTCCGCTGAACACGGTCTGGACGCGGCTGCATCACGCGCGGCGCGACTTCTTTGCGCTGGCGGCGAAATATCAGCACACGGAGAGAACGCGATGAGCGCACGCGACGACAATCCGCCCGCGGATGCCGCCGAGCCGCGCCGCCTGCTCGACGATCCGGCGCCGCACGAGACCGACGCGTCGGCGGCGTGGGCGCTGGGGCTGCTGCGCGGCGCGGATCCTTACCGGACGCCGGCGGGCCGGAAGCAGCGCGTGCAGCTGCGCCTCGGGCACGCGCCGCGCCGGCGCGCGCCGCTGGTGCTCCGGCTGGCCGTCGCCGCGTGCGTGCTGCTGGGCGGCGCCGCGGTCGTCAGCGCGGCGATGGGTCACTGGCCCAACTGGGCGACGCGCGCCTACGAACGCGTGGTCGGACGACCGCCCGTTGCGCCTGCGCCCGCGCGGGTTCACGCCGCGCGCCACGCCACCGCGCCGCGCGCGCCGGCGGTCGCACCGCCCGTCGATGTGCCGTGGCCGGAGATCCCGCTGGAACCGATGGCCGACGCGCCCGCGCAGCGCCCGGTCCGCGCGGCAGCGCCGATGCGCGCCGCCCGGACCGCGCCGCCGCCCGCGCCCGTCGCCAGCGAGGACACGTCGGCCGTGTCGGCGGCGATGCGCGCGCTGCGCGTGGAAAGCAACCCGGCGCGCGCGCGCAAGCTGCTCGCGCGCTACCTCGCCGACCACCCGAACGGCAGCCTCGCCGAAGAAGCGCTGGCGCTTTCGATCGAGGCAGCGCTGGCGCACCACGACGACGACGTTGCAGCGCTGGCAAATCGCTACCTCCGACAATATCCGCGCGGTTCGTTCCAGGCGCTCGCTCGACAGGCGCTTGTTGCGCAACACGCGTCCGACGGTGACACGCACATTCAGTGATCCCCGCGCGTGAAGCTTTGATAAACTGAAGCCCCTTTGACGCGTAGGCGGTGCTGCCGCCTGAAGGTAGGAGAACATGCGCGACTCTCCGGACAGTTTTGTCGGGACCCTCAAAGGGTCCCGACCCCCCCGCGGTGGTACGCGGCGAGCAAAGCTCGCCGACTCCCCACGCGTTTGTTTTTCTGCGCTCGCGATGGTCCTGATGGCCGGTGCGGCCGGCTGTCACGGCTCGATCTCCGCCCAGGGATCCGGTCAGGCGGGCGGTCAGGCGGGCGGCTCGATCACCGGCGTGGCGGGCGCGGGAGGCGCGACGGCGACGGGTACGGCGGGCGGCGGCGGAACCGTCGACACGGTGGTCATGGACTGCATGGCGAGCAACGGCATCCTGAACGCGGG
>DATMZL010000482.1:0-4128 GCA_035607075.1 Polyangia bacterium | reverse complement strand
GTTCTCGAACGCGTACGACATCAACGGCCACGGGCGGGTGGTCGGCAACAGCACGGCGGCGGCGGGCCAGGTCCACGCGTTCCTCAGGACGGGTACCGCGCCGGCGGAGGACCTCGGGCGCCAGCCAGGGTTCCCGGTCCGCAGCATCGCGACCGCGATCAGCGACAGCGGGCTCATCGCCGGCTACGGAATCCAATCTGACGGCGTGCACGCGTTCCGCTTCGGGTTCTCGCGCGGCTTCGAGGATCTCGGCCTGGGCGGCGACGGCGGCCAGGCGACGTTCGACGGTGGTCCGGTGCAGGGTTCGTACGGCAGCGACATCAACGACGCCGGGCAGGTCGCGGGGACGCTGACCACGGGCGGGACGGTGCGCGGTTTCCGCTACACCAGCGGCGTCGGCTTCCAGGACATCCCGTCGCTGACCGCGGGTTGGTCGAGCGTGTCGGCGATCGATGCGATCGGCGACGTCGTCGGCGGGTCGCAGTTTCCGGGTGGCCCCACCGACCCGACGACCCGGAATGGCCATGCGATTCGATTCGACGACGTCGTCGGCACGATCGATCTCAACAGCTACGTCGAGCCGGGAAGCGAGCTGACGCTGATCACCGCGTCCGGCACCGCGGGCAGCTACATCGCCGGCATCGCCGAGCGCGCCGGTGTCCAGCGACCGTTCCGCTTGAACAGCGTCACCAACATCGTCGAGGAGATCCCGACCGGGTGGGCGGGCGACACGGTGGCCACCGACGTCAACAGCTTCGGCGACGTGGTCGGCTACGGCTTCATCGACGCCGCCCAGACGCAGCAGGCTGCGTTCCTCTACTCGGATCGCCTGGGGTTCAAGAGGCTCGACGACCTCGTCGATCCCGCGGGCGGCTGGAATCTCGTGATCGCGAACGCCATCAACGACTGGGGCGAGATCGCCGGCGCCGGAATTCACCGGCAGCGCTTCGAGGCGTTTCGCCTGGACCTGTCGCCGCAAGCCGTCGCGTGCCAGTCGGCGCCTTCCGTTTGCGGCGGGACCGGCGGGTCGCTCTGCCTGTGGGCCGACGGCGTCGTCGAGCGCGACGACGGTCGCTTCACCGCGGTGTTCGCTTATGCGAGCTCGGCGTCGAACGTGATTCACCCGCAAACGAACGAGGTACGCGTGGACGGCTCGCTGGTGGCGAACCCGACGCCGCCGCCTCCGATGGAGCTGCCGCCGGGAAGCCACCTGGGCGCCTTCCTGCCCGTGATCGAGGGCGGCCAGGTGGTGTCGTGGACCGTGGATGGCCAGCAGGCGCGCGCGTCGGCGGCGCGACTGCCGCGGCTGCCGCGCGTGCCGATTGGGCGCACCGGATATGGCGTGATCGTTGACGGAACGCTGGTGCCAATCCAGCCCGACTACGGCACCTACGGCGAACCACCCAAGCAGCCGGTCGCGCAGAACGAGCCCGCGGTGGGCGCCGAGTTCAACGGCGTGCTGAGCGGGCAGCTCAACGTCGGCCCCACGGGCGCCGCGACCTACACGGTGCCGATCAAGATTCCGCCTGGAACGTCGGGCATGGCGCCCAACCTGAACCTCGTCTACAGCAGTCAAGGCGGCAACGGAATGGCCGGCCAGGGTTGGGAGCTGTCCGGCCTGTCGATCATTCACCGCTGCCAGAAGAAGCGGCTTCAGGACGGCTTCAGCCACGCCATTTCGATGAGCGACACCGATCCGGACGAGGCTGTGTGCCTCGACGGAAAGCGGCTGTTCGATCGCGGCGACGGCACCTGGCAGACCGAGACCGACGACCACAGCGTGATCACGAAGATTCAGGACCGCGACGGCTTCGTCACGATGTTCGCCGAGGTTTCGTTCAAAGTCGTCACGAAGACCGGCGAGGTTCGGTACTACGGTTCCCGTCAGGACTCGCGCGTGTTCGCGCAGAGCGAGCACGGAAGGACGGTCGCGGCGTGGGCGCTCGATCGCGTCCAGGATCCCTGGAACAACTACTACGACGTCGTTTACAACGACGGCGCGGGCGACTTCGAGACCAACGGCATCCGCGTCACGCGCATCAACTACACGGGACACCTGGCGACGCCGCGATCGCCGGAGGTGGCGCCCTATGCGTCGGTGTTCTTCGGCTACGAGGATCGACCCGACGTGCGCCACGTTCGCTTTGGCACCGTGATGATCCCCAAGAAGCATCGCCTCAAGACGATCACCACCGGGCTCGGCGTCTACACGCTCACCTACCTGCCCGACTACGACAGAACGCGCCCGAACGCCGTCGACAACGATCCGATGCTGCCGAGCCGTCTGCAGACGATCGGCTACTGCGCGGGCGGTGTCTGCCTCGATCCGCTGTTCTTCGGCTGGCAGGGCGGCGCCTACTCTTGGCAGAAGCAACCCGCGCTCGACGCGAACGACACCCGCAACAGCTACACGCTGCCGCGCGCGATCGACCGTTATGGCGACGACCAGAAGTTGCTGCGCGGTACGCAGTTCGTCGATCTCAACGGCGACGGGCGGCCCGACTTCGTCGAGTCGATCGGCGACGATCCGACCGTTCCCGGAATGGCGTGGGAGAACAACGGTCACGGCTGGACGCCACGGCCCGAGTGGGCGCTGCCCGCGAAGCTGGCCATGGGTACCGGCGAGAAGGCCAGCACGATGCTGGCCGACTTCGACGGCGACGGGCTGGTCGACGTCATATCCAGCCCGCTGGCGTGCTTCATCGTCACCGATCCGCAGCCACAACCGCCGCCCCCGAATGCGCCGCCGCCCAAGACCCACCGGCAGTGCAACGACAGGGAACAGCAGAAGGTCTGGCTGAATCGGATCAACCGCAATCAGGGCTGGGTGCTGGACACTTCTTTCACGACCATCCCCGGCTCGTGGGACGGCGGCACGCCGATCGACCTCGCCAACCCCGGCACCCAGGCCGACATGATCGCCGACATGAACGGCGACGGGCTCGCCGACCTGGTGCGCTTCGGTCCCGGCCAGTTCCAGATCCAGGTCCGCCAGAGCACGGGTCACGGCTGGAAGGTCCCGGCCGAGAACTACAACATCACGTTCCTCGCGAATTTCGACGGCGCGCTGCGCGCGTACGGGATCTTCCGTCTGCGCTTCGACGACATCAACCGGGACGGGCTGCCGGATCTCGTCTGGGCGCTGGGCGATCCGTTGTGTTCCGACTTCGTCATGGGAATCAACACCGGGCGCAACGATTCGACGCTGGGCGGCCAGGTCTGGTATCCGCAGCAGCCGCCGGCGTGCGCGCCCACCTACGAAGCGCGCGGCGACAAGTGGGTGATCGGCGACATCGACGGCGACGGACTGCGCGACGGGCTCAGGTTCTTCCGCGACCAGAACCATCAGATCATCGCGCCGCCGGTGGCCGCGCTGGCAACCGGTTTCGGCTACATGGGCGCAGGGCCGACCGATTACGTCAACGACCTGCTGCCTTTCCAGCTGCCTTCGCCGTTCACGGACGCGCAGCACAAGGAGCTGCTCTTCAGCCTCGCGGACCTGAACGCCGACGGCCTCGCCGACGTGGTCATGAACAAGGCCGACGGCGGTCAGGTGCTGGCCAACACCGGCAACGGCTGGCAGGACCTGGACGGCCGGACCGGCTATTCGTCCAGCGCCGCTTCAGGCGCCGTCGGATCAGCGTCTCGTGTCGTCCCGGTCGTGCCCAGCGAGGACAAGGACTTCAGGGGCATCGGTGCGCAGTTCATGGATCTCGACGGCGACGGCATCACCGACCTGGTGCGCGCGACGCTGGACTCGGGGACGCTGGTCACCGACGCCTGGCTGAACACGTTCGAGCCGCCCGTCATCGCCCAGTTCCCCGACGGCCTCAAGCGGCCGAGCGAGGTGAGCTACGCACCGATCACGACCGAGTTTGCGAAGTCGCAGGGCATCTACACCGACAGCTCGGACCTCGCGCCCAATACGAAGTTCCTCGCGATGCCGCTGCGGGTCGTCACGATGGTGTTCGCCGAGGACGACTCCGCGACGGGGACGCTGTACACGACCCGGTACAAGTACGAGTCGCTGCGCGGGAGCACGAATGGCCGCGGGCCGCAGGGCTTCGCCAAGGTCACCGTGATCGACGATCGCCCGGTCACCGACACCGACCTCGCGTCGAAGCTGGT
>DATMZL010001199.1:0-4981 GCA_035607075.1 Polyangia bacterium | reverse complement strand
CGCCCGGCCCGGTGCACGCGGTTCCGTCGGTTTTCGCCGGATGCGAGGCGACGCCGCTGGCGCACACGTCGTCGGTGCACGGGTTGCCGTCGTCGGCGGGCGCGTCCGTGTCATCGGGTGTCGACGTCACGCCGCCCGCGTCGTCGCATACGGCCTTGCGACAGTTGCCGGTGGCGTCGGGCTCGGCGGCCGTCCCCGCCTGTGCGTTCGCGAAGCCGCACGTGTTCAGGTTTCCGCAGATGCGCCGGCGGCAGATCGTGTCCACGCCGGGACAATCCGTGGCGAGCAGGCAGACGACGCAGGCGGGCGCCGTCTGGCTGCCGTTGCACAGGAAGCCGCCCTGCGAGCACACCGTGCGCGGCGGCTCGGGCGCGTGGGTCGGCAGTCCGTTCACGCACGTCTCCGCGGTGCAGCTGTTCGCGTCGTCGGGCGGCGTGTCGCTGTCGAGGATCGCTTGCATGACGCCGCCCAGGCCGTCGCACACGTCGCGCTTGCAGTCGCCCGTCGTCTGCGCGGCGAGGGCCGTGTTCACCGCCGTGAAGTGCAGGCCGCAGACGCTGTCGACGCACGTCTTTTGCTGGCATTCAGTGTCGGCGCCACCGGGACACGTGCTCGCGTCGGTGCACGCGACGCTGCCACCGCTGCCCGCGCTGCCGCCGGTTCCGCCCGTCCCACCCGCGCCGCCGCTTCCGCCCGTGCTGCCGGCGGTTCCGCCGCCGGTGCCTGCGCTCGATCCGCCTGTCCCCGCGGTCGCGCCACCTGCCGAGCCACCGGTGCCAGCGGCCGAGCCGCCGGTTCCCGTCGAGCCGCCTGTTCCGGCCGCGGATCCACCTGTGCCCGTCGAGCCGCCGGTTCCCGTCGAGCCGCCTGTTCCGGCGGCCGAACCACCGATGCCCGTCGAACCGCCTCTTCCGGCCGAGCCGCCAGTTCCCGTCGAGCCGCCTGTTCCCGCCGAGCCGCCTGTTCCCGCCGAGCCGCCTGTTCCCGTCGAGCCGCCCGTTCCTGCGGCCGAACCAGCTGTGCCCGTCGAGGTCGAACCGCCGGTGCCGGCCGTTGATCCGCCGGTGCCGCTCGAGCCGCCGCGGCCCGCGGCGCCGCCGGTGCCGCCGCGGCCACCCGAGCCGCCGCCTCCGTCCCTCCCGGCGTCCGTCCCGTGCTGGTCGCTCCCGCAGGCGTTGAAGATCAAAGCAAGGGCACCCAGCAACGGCACGGCATACGCGCGCATAGGCGGCGATCCTCCGATGGGACGGGGTCCCGTTTCAAGCGCGATCGCCGGTTTCGCGCCGACTCCGCCGCGCCGCGAGACCGCCGTCGCGTGAGGAGTCGGCGAGCTTTGCTCGCCGCGCATCATCGCGGGAGGGTTCGGGAACCCTTTGAGGGTTCCCGAGACTCAGAGGCGTCCGTGCAGCGCCGCGAAGCGCACCAGCTCCACACCCGAATGCACGCCCAGCTTTCTGTTGATGCGTGCGCGGTGCGTCTCGACGGTCTTCACGCTGATGAACAGCTCGGAAGCGATCCGTTGATTGCCGTGACCGGCCACGACCAGGTCGAAGACCTCGCGCTCGCGCGCCGACAGCTGACCGAAGAGCCCGTCCTGCTGCGCGTCCTGCACCCCTTCCGCCATCAGCTCCGGATCGAATCGAGGCGGCAGGTAGCGCGCGCCGTCAGCAACCACGCGCACGGCGGCGAGGATCTCGTCGGCCGTCTGCTCCTTCAGCGCGTAACCGCGCGCGCCCGCGGCGAACGCTTCACGCACGAAGCAAGGGTTGTCGACGGCGGTCAGGATCAGCACGCGCGTGCTGCGCTGGCGCCGGCACAGCTCGCGCGTCGCGGAGATGCCGCTCTCACCGCGCAAGAAAACATCCATGATGATGATGTCGGGGCGATGCTGCTCGGCCAGCCGCCAGGCGTCTTGTGCGGTCGCCGCCTCGGCGACCATTTCGAATGACGACTCTCGTGTTGCAAAAAGCTCTCGGAGGGCGGTGCGAAACACCGCATGATCCTCCACCAGCATCATTCGCATCGCGCCGAACTCTCCTTCCCCCCCGCGGGGAGCGTCCTGCGGCGAGGCGGGTCTCTCCTATCGGGTCTTCCCCGTATTTGTCTCGGGCGCGCGCGAAAGTGTGCCGGCTAACGAAGGCCGGACGGGAGGGCGGCGCCGCCTCCCATGGCACCCGCGCCGATGACCGCGCTCGTGATCGCGCCGACGACGAAGAAGAGGACGATCGCGCACACCACGATGACGACCGTGTAGGTGACCGACTTCTCGGGCGGGTTCTTCATTAGCTTGGGGAGGCCCAAGTAGAGGAGATACAACCCGTAAATCGCCGCGAGCGCGGCCAGGATACCCAGCGACGGCAGGATGCGCAGCACTCCCGCCACCCAGCCCGGCGTCGATGCATACACCGCCAGCTTGAGGGCCTGACCGCTGTTCTTCTCGCCGCCGAACTTCGGTGCGAGCGCGTTGATGATCAACCCGATCACGTAGACGCCGACGAGCGCCATCACCAGCGACACCACCGCGCCGACCAGGCCCGTCGCGACGGGCGTCCGGAAGGTGCCGATGAACGGGAGGGTGACACCGATGAAGCTCATCCCGATGAAGCCCGCGACCGAGCCAATCGCTGCGAGCGGTAGCGCGTAATTCTTGAGCAGGTCCGCCGTGGACGTTGTTTCGCCGGCGATGACGTCCCATTCCTGTTTCGGCTTCAGACAGATGTTCTGGATCCGCTGCACGATCGGCATGGCGTTGCCTCCTTTGAGGAAGGGCGCATGTTACCCCGATATCGGGGCTTCCGGCGTGACGTTCGGTTATTGACGCGTGGGGAGCCGGCGAGCTTTGCTCGCCGCGCACCATCGCGGAGGGTTCGGGGAACCCTTTGAGGGTTCCCGACGTTAGAGCGCATCTCAGAAATAGCTGCACACCCGCGCCTCGCGCGGGAGCAGCTAGTCGACGCGCACGGAATTCGTCAGCTCGTTCACGTCGCCAGGGGCGATAGGAAACGCCGTCGCGAGCGCGTTTCCCAGCAGCTCCACCGCGGCGACCAGGCCGGCGGTTGGATCACCGCGGCGAAAATCGGCCGTTATCCGCTCGACGACCGCGGCCCAGAAATCGGGCGCGACCTTGGCGTGGATGCCGACGTCGCCCAGCACGACGACCTTGCGCCGGCGGGGCGCCACGAACACCAGCACGCCGTTGCGCGCGCGCGTCGCCGATACACCCATCCGGCGGAACGCGCGTTCGGCGGCGGCGCGCGTGTCGCCCCAGAACCACGAGCGCGTGATCGCGACGCAGATCTCGCCCGAGGTGCGCAGCTCGGCGGCGCGGATCGCACGCTCCACCGCCTCGGTGTCGATCCCGTAGGCGGCTGATTTGGTTGTCGTCACCATCCGCCCGACGCGCCTCCACCGCCCGTGCGGCCGCCGCCGCCGGAGAACCCACCGCCGAAGCCGCCGCCTCCGAAGCCGCCACCGCCGAAGCCGCCGCGACCGCCGATGAGCAGCAAGGCCCAGGGGTGACGTCGCGCAATGATCAGGACGACGACGAAGAACAGCACCGGAAACAGCGCGCCGAGCGGCGTCACCTTTTGGGCCGGCCGCCGCGGCTCGGGCGCGCCGCCGATCGCGGCGGTCAACGCGTCGACGCTGGCCTTCACGCCGCCGTCGCGATCGCCGGCGGCGACCTTGGGCGCCAGGTCGTTCTCGATGATTCTTCCGGCGCGCGCGTCGGGGATCTCCCCTTCCAGGCCGTAGCCGACCGCGATGCGCGCGCGTCGGTCGTCGCTGAAGATGAAGAGCGCGACGCCGTCGTCGTGGCCCTTGCGTCCGATGGCCCAGGCGGTGAACGCCTTCTCGGTCCAGTCCTCGATCGGAACGCCGCCGGTGGTGTGGTCGATCCACACGATCACCTGGTGACCGGTGCCGCGCTGGTAGTCCTCGAGCTGGCGCGACAGATCGCGCGCGAAAGCCGGCGACAGAAACGCCGCGTGGTCGGTGACGAACTCGGTCGGCGCGGGCGGGATGGGCGTCGCGCCGTCCGCGCGCGCCGTTACGACGCTGGCGGCGCTCACGGCGGCGAAGGCCGCGAGCGCGACGATGCCCAGCCGGCGGTTCATGGCGGTCATCGCCTGTCCGACGTCAGAACTGGACGCGCGGCGCCGTCTCGGCGCCGGACTGGGCCTTGAAGTACGCCTTCTCGGCGAACCGGCTGCCGAACGCGCCGGCGATGATGTTCGTCGGGAAGGTGTTGCGCGTGCTGTTGAACGTCTGCGCCGTCTGCACGAAGCGCATGCGTTCGACGGCGATGCGGTTCTCCGCGCCCTCGAGCTGAACCTGAAGGTCGCGGAACGCCTGCGTGGCTTTGAGGTCCGGGTATCGCTCGACGACCACCATCAGCCTCGACAGCGCGGACGTGAGCTGATCCTGCGCCTGGCGGAATCTCTCGACAGAAGCGGGATCGTTCGGCGACGTGGTGCCGGAAACCTGGCCGACCTTCGAACGTGCTTCGGTGACGGCCGTGAACGTGTCCTTCTCGAACTTCGCCGCGCCCTTGACGGTCTCGACCAGGTTGGGCACCAGGTCCGCGCGGCGCTGGTAGACGTTCTCGACCTGCGACCACTGCGCCTGGACCGCCTGGTCGAGATGGACGAGCTTGTTGTAGCTCCTCACGCCCCAGAAACCGAAGATCGCCGCGAGGACCAGAAACCCGAGCAGGACTCTTGACATGCCTCAAGCTTAGGCACGGCCCGTGTGTGGACAACCGTGGGCGACACTGAGGTCAGGACGCGCGTGACGACGCGCGGGGCGACGCGCGGCCGGGCGTCGCGCAGATCTCGGCGAGCGTTCCGGCGATCTCGGCGGGCGCGACCTCCTTGGGGGCGCGGCCTTTTTTCTTGTCGGTGGCGCGCGCGATGTCGGCGAGCGACAGCATGCCGATGGGACGCCGGTCGCGATCGAGGATCGGGATTCGCCTGATTTGGTG
>DATMZL010001266.1:0-2929 GCA_035607075.1 Polyangia bacterium | reverse complement strand
ACGCCCCGCTGGGTGGTCGCAGCGCCAGGGCGCGTGAACATCATCGGCGAGCACACCGATTACAGCGGTGGCCTGGTGCTTCCGATGGCGATCGATCGCTACACGGTGATCGCCGCGGCGCCCGCCCCGGCCGACGCGGGGCTGCGCCTGCGGGTGCACAGCGCGGCGGTCGACGAGACGGTCGACATCCCGCTGGCCGCCACACCCGTGCCGGGCGAGCCGCGCTGGGCGAACTACGCGCGCGGCGTCGTCGCCGGCTTCGGCGCGCGCGGGCTGATCGTCCCTGCGCTGGACGCCCTCGTCATCTCGGACGTGCCGCTGGGCGGCGGGCTGTCGAGCAGCGCGTCGTTCGAGGTCGCGACCGCGACGCTGCTGGAAGCGGCGCTGGGTAAACCGCTGGGGCCGACCGAGAAGGCGCGCCTCTGCCGGCAAGCGGAGCACGACTACGCGCAGGTGCCGTGCGGCATCATGGACCAGCTGATCTCCGTGCTGGGCGACGAGGCGGGCGCGCTGCTGATCGACTGCCGGACGCAGCAGACCAAGCTTGTGCCGTTCGCGGATCCGTCGGTGACGTTGCTGATCGCGAACAGCAACGTCCGCCATTCGCTGGGCGACGGCGCCTACGCCGTGCGCATGTCGGCCTGCGTGGAGGCGGCGCGGATGCTGGACGTCGCCGAGCTGAGCCTGGCGACGCCGGCGATGGTCGCCGCCGCCGAGAACGCGCTGGGGCCGCTGCTGTACCGGCGCGCGCGCCACGTCGTGACGGAGAACGCGCGCACGCGCGCGACCGCCGAGGCGCTCGCGGGCGGCGACTGGAATACGGCCGGCGCGCTCATGTACGAGAGCCACCGATCGCTGCGCGACGACTACGAGGTCAGCTCGCCCGAGCTGGACACGCTTGTCGAGCTGGCGCGAGACATCGGCGTCGCGGGCGGCGTCTACGGCGCGCGCATGACCGGCGGCGGCTTCGGCGGCTGCACGGTCACGCTGGCCGCGAGCGATCGCATCGCCGACATCGGCGACCGCCTCGCGCGCGAATACCAGCGGCGCCACAACCGCCCCCTCACCTGGTTCGTGTCACGCCCGGCACGCGGCGCCCACGTCGTCGAAGCGACCAGCGCCTAAGACCTGGATCTCGTCGAGAGCGGATCGTGGGACTGGACGCCGGCGGGGATTCCGCCGGTGACGTCGGCGGTGGCGACGCGACCGTTCGACCACAACGTCCGTTCGGTCATGATGCGATAAACGCGCAGCAAGGCGGCCTCGATCTCCGGTCCTTCGAGGATGCCCAGGGCGCGAGCGACTGCCTCCAGCGTCGCCAGCCGCTGCGGCGCGGAGGCGGTGCGCAGCCGCCTGCCGCTGCTCGACGCAGGGAGCGACACGCAGGGAATCGTGCCTGCGTCGGGCGCGAAACGCGTGCGCGTGCGCGCCGCCTGGCGCCAGGTTCCGTCGGGGACCAGCAAGGTAATTGACTCGGGAACCCTGGGAGGGTTCCCGAACCCTCCCGCGATGGTACGCGGCGAGCAAAGCTCGCCGGCTTCCCACGCGATCGGCTCCGTGCGTCCGCGCCAGGCCGCGAGCGGCGTCGCGGACGGATGCGGGTACAACATCAGGTGCTGGACGCCCGGCGCTTCGGCAAACGCCGACGTGCCCGTGTCCGCGCCGGCCGGCGGGCGCCCGCGGTAGACGACGGCGCTGTTCGCGAGGCAGCGCGCGGCCAGCAGCCCGGTGTTCGTCGGCTTGACCGCCTCCAGTTGATGGACGACCAGCACCACGCGCGTGCGCGTCTCGAGGCACGGCAGCAGCGCGCAGATGCAGAGGCTGCGATGCATCCGGCACTCCGGGCAGCGGAGGTGTGGCTTGGACCGGCGGCTCACGCTGCGTGCGCGCGGCTAATGACGGACCGACCAGTCGGCCGGCATCACGAAGCGGTGGATGCCCGCGATCACCAGGCCGCGCGCGACGCGCTTCGGAGCCAGCGTCACCGCGACGGCGTCGAACCGACTCCACATCGAAGCGCGCTGGATGACGCCGATGAGGTAGTCCGTCGCCGGCGTCGGCAGCTCGGCGATGCGGCCGACCATCACCACGCGGCGCACGCCGTACAGGTTCAGCGCCGCGCTGACGCAGGTCGCGATCGCGTCGAATGTCGCCTTCATCCACGGTGGCAGCTCGCGCTCGGCCGACTTGACGACGTCGGTGAACGTCAGCGCGTGGGTGGGCGGATGGCCCTTCGCCTCGCGCAGGCTCTGGATCAGCCCGCGCTGCGAGGCGAGCGTCTCGAGGCAGCCGCGCCCGCCGCAGCCGCACATGCGGTTGTTGCCGGGGATCGGCGTGTGCCCGATCTCGCCGCTCATCGGCAGCGCGCCCTGGTAGATGCGGCCGCCCAGCATCAGCGCGCCGCCGACGCCGTCGGACACGTCGACCATGATGAAGTCGTCACCGTCGGGCCGCGCGCCCAGCTCGCCCAGCGCCAGCGCGCGCACCTCCTGCACCAGGCCGACCGGCGACGACCAGATCTGACGCAGGATCCAGGGCAGATCGGCGTGCTCGGACCAGTGCAGGTTGGGCGACAGCAGGACGCGCCCTGCCCGCTCGTCGACGACGCCGGGCGTGCTGACCAGGACCGCCCAGGGCCGCTTGATCTGGATCTTCTCGGCGCTCTGCGCGACCTTCTCCTGCCAGGCGTCAGCGGTGGTCGGCGTCTTGAACTGGATCTCCCAGCGATCCTGCTCGGGCGGCGACGGCGGCAGCCCGGAGATGCGCGTCAACTCGACGCCCAGGTCGACGACGACGAAGCGCGCTCGATTGGTGGCGAGTCGAAGCTGCTTGCCCGGACGGCCGACGCTGGGGCGGCCGCCGTCCAGCAGCTTGATCTCCTCGACGACCCCGGCGTGCATCAGATCGTCGATGATCTTGCCGGTGGTCG
>DATMZL010000515.1:0-3968 GCA_035607075.1 Polyangia bacterium | reverse complement strand
CCCGTCGGCGGCGATCGCGAGCAGCGTCGGCGTCGACAGCGCGGAGCCCGGGATCGCGGGGTCGGCGGTGCGGATCTCCCACTTCAAGACACCGCTGGCGTCGACGGCGGCGATGCCTCCCTGCTCGCCGCAGTAGACGGTCCCCGCGGCGTCGACGATCGCGCCCTGTCCGCCCGCGATCGCCTGCCAGACAGTCGCGCCGTCGCGATCCAGGCGGAGGATTCCGCTGCGGTCAGCGCCGTAGGCCGCGCCGTCGCTGCCGAGCGTGAGGCCGGAGAGCTCGCCGCGCTTCTTCCAGAGCACGGCGCCGTCGGCGCTGACGGCGCCGAATTGCATGTCGCCCAGCGTCGCGAAAAGCAACGCGCCGTCCGCGCGAACCACCAGGCCCCCGAAGACCTGCATCATCGGCGCCGTCGGCAGCGTCCAGAGACGCGTGCCGTTGCGGTCGAGGGCGTGCAGCGCGCCGAAGTCCTCGATCGCGTAGACGGTTCCGTCCGCGGCGATGCCGCGCGGCCTCGCGCCCGGGAGCGCGTGCGTGTCGTACTGCCACGCGCGTCGTCCGTCGCTCTCGAACGCGTAGATCACGCCGCCCTCGCCGACGTAGACGCGCCCGCCCGCATCGACGAGCGGCGCGGAGAACACGCTGAGGTCGCCGCTCGGTCCGGTCTTGCCCGTCGTGAACTGCCAGCGGACCGACCCGTCGCGGGCAAGCGCGTAGAACGCGCCTTGCTGGTAGGCGGCGTAGATGTTGCCCTCCGGGCCCACCGCGATCGTCGGTGAGAACGGCGATACGGTCGTGGGCACCGACGGTGTCGGCGCGAAGGACCACAGCCGTACGCCAGTTCTGGGTTCGATCGCGACGATCGGATCCTTGTCGCCCCAGTCGGTCGCGTACAGCGTGCCGTCACCGCCGATCACGAGCCCCCCTGGGAGGTCGAACTTCACCCTGTTGACGGGCGCCTGGGGGCCGACGTAGGGGCTCCGGCGCGTGTTCGCGGGATCGTGATCCGCCATGGGCCAGGGCGACCAGGCGGCGTTCACGGCGCGCGCGTCGACGACTGTCGCGTCGCGCGCGCGGGCGTCACCGGCGCCTCCGTCGATCGCGATGACGCCCGTGCCGCCATCGCCGGACAGCGTGCCGCGGCGGCAGGCGAAAAGCAGCACGCACGCCCAGAGCAGACATCTCGCGCGCATTCCCGTCCCTCGAGCGTAGGCGGGACGGGGTGCGACGAGAATCCATATTTTCTGGGCAGCGCTATATCATCGCATTTCACAATGCGCGCGCGGGCGCGGTGCTGGAGGTCGAGCCGGAAAGCGGGCTCGTGCTACTGATCTCGAGGAACGACGGCGAATTCGCGATGACGCTCGTGAAGAACCAATGACCGACGGCGATTCCGCGCGGCTCACGCGGCACACCGTCGTCGCGGCGGTCGTTGTCGTCGTCGCGCTGGCGGCGGCGGTCGTTCTGATGTGGAAGCTGCAGCCGCGGCTGGAGCCGGTCGAGGTGTCGCAGCAGACCACGTACCTGATCGCGCCGACGCGCGCCGACGGCTGGGTCGACTTTCCCGCGCAGGTGAACTGGATGCGGCGGGCCAGCCTCGACGCGGGCGGGGCGAACGCGGCGGTGTCGTTGCTGCGCGCGCTGGGGCGCGACGCGCTGCCGGTCGGCGTCGATCGCGACGCGTTGCTGAAAACGCTGGGCATCACGGACACGGGCGACGCATCGGCGGTGTTCAAGCCCCTCGCGAAGTTCACGGGGCCCGAGGCGGCGCCCGCACCTGAGCCGCCGCCGGCGACGACGCAGTGGCTGTCGGCGCGGTGCCGCGACGCCGCGGAGACGAAGGTTCCGTTCGCGCGCCTCCGCGGCTGGCTCGCGCAGTCCGAGGCGCCGTTCGCGAGCCTGCGCGAAGCTTCGAAGGCGGCGGCGCTGTACGTGCCCGTCGAGCGCGGCCGGCGTGACGCCGACGCCTTCACGCGCGTCAACGCGCCGCTGCTCGCCGACGCGGGCCACGCGCTGGGGTGCGACGCAGCGGTGAAGCTGCTGCAGGGCGATGGGGCGGCGAGCTGGGACGACGTCGAGGCGGTGTGGCGGCTCGGACAGCTGCTCGCGCGCACGGCGAGCGTCAGCGAGTACGGGACCGCGCTGGAGCTCTGGAAGACGGCGGCGACCGGCACCGTCGACCTGGCGGCGAGCCCATCGACCAGCCCGGCCCTGCTGTCCGCGATGCAGGCCGGCCTCGGCGCCAAGCGCGGCTTTGCGCCCGCGAGCGAGACCTGGATGTTTCAGCGCCTCGCGGTGCTCGAGACCAACGGGACGCCTCTGATAGCGAAGCCGAGGCTGGCGGCGCAGACGGGCGGGCCGCTGGGTCACGTCGGCACGACGGCGAAGCTGACGGCGATCAACCAGGCCTTCGACGAGATCGATGTTGCGCTGCAGACAGCGGATCCGCGGCAGCGGATCGCGCGCGTCGACCAGCTGGCGGCGGCGATGGTCGCTCAGACCGGGATCGCGGGCGGCGCCGTGCTCGGCGTCGAGATCCAGGCGGTTTCGTATCAGAGGCTCGCGTCGCTGGCGGTCACGCTGGCACGCCACCAGCGCGACGGCGGCAAGCTGCCGGCGTCGCTGGCAGAGCTGGGCGAGCCGCTCAAGGATCCGGGCAGCGGTGCTGCCTTCGCGTACAAGCCGGACGGAACGACATTTCGTCTTCATGGCGTCGGCGCCGACGGACGCGACGACGGTGCCGATCCGGCGCGCGACGTGGTGGTGAGCGCGCAAGAGCCGCCGCGGCTGGGACTCTGACCCGTCTCCCTAGCCCCCTAGCCCGCCCCGCTTCGCGGGGCGAGGGGATCGGAACCGGATGTGCCAGTCGTGGCGCACCGCGCGCCTCGCGGGGCACTCGGGATTGCGTTCGACCCGGGCGGAGCGTGCGGGGCGTCGCGCTCGGGCGGTTGGCGCGGATCGTGCTCGACGGCTGGTCGCTCAACGACGACCAACCCAGATTCGAGGAGATCACCATGTCCAAACATGTCGCGTTCATGTCCGCGATCACCGCGATCGCGATGTTCCAGGCCGCGTGTGCCGATACCGAACCGGGCCCCGAAGCCGACGAGGCGATCGAACAGGTCTACGCGGGCAAGCTGACGATCTCGCAGGCCCAGGACCACTGTCGCTGCCGCCTGGAAGTCGTGCCCATCGGCGGCACCGTTTTCCATTTCGGTCTCGATCTCTCGCAGGTCCCACCGGTTCCGTTCGACTTCCAGTCCACCGTCGCCGGCGCGCGTGTCTCGATCGCGGAGGTGCCGATCACGCGCCTGCTCAACATCCGCTCGGATGCGAACGGGCGCTGGGGCTTCAAGGCGATCAAGCTGCAGGGCGCGCCGCTTCGGATGTCGTTCGTGTACGAGCTGGCCGGCTACCCGATCACGAAGTCCCAGGTGTTCGACGTGCCGGACACCGGCATCACCGATCTCGCCGTTCAGTTTCCCACCGCGGCCTACTACGCCGCCGCCAAGGGTCAGATCGAACAGCAGATCGGCGCGCTCATCGGGGCGCCTTACACACTGAGCAACGTCCTCGTGACCACCGTCGGAAAGTCCTGGGCGTCGATGTACTCGGCCGAGCTTCCGCACGGCGATCCGGGTGTTCAGGTGGCGATCAGCCCGGCCGCGCCCTTCCCGGTCTCGCTGGGCCCTGTCTACTTCAACGCCGCGGTTGCGCCGGATCCGACGCTGGGAAGCACATCCGTCGACGGCGGTGTGCTGTTCGGCAACCTCGCCGCCGGGCGTTATTCGATCACGGCCAGCAAGGCCCCGTTCTCGTACGACACGCTGACGTTCGCGGTCGAGGACGCGGTCGAGCTGTACGTCGCCTCGCCCCCGCACGCGACGCAGGGCACCAACGATTCGCCACCCGGCCAGCCCTGAACTGACCGACGGCCTCCTTGCGCGATCGGGGAGAACACCTAGGT
>DATMZL010000561.1:0-10421 GCA_035607075.1 Polyangia bacterium | reverse complement strand
AATCAGACCCACCAACCGATTAAGACAAAACACCTACTTCGGATCCTCCAACTTCACCTCGAAGGTAAAACGCTTGTACTCCTCCACCCGAACGTGAACGTCACCGCCGACGCTGGTCGCGATCGACCACGCCCCGAGCAGGCGTCCGGCGGGGACAGCGAAGTCGCCCGCGACGGAACCGTATGCGTTCGTCTTGAGCGTGCGCTTGTCGACCTCCTGGTAGTTGCCGTCGCGCAGGATCACCGTGACCGACTGATCGGCGACCACGCGATAGCGCGCGTCGACGCCCCGCCCCCGAAACACCACCGCCTTCCAAAGGATCTTCTGCAGCGGGCGGTAGATGCTTCGATCCGTGTAGATGAGCGCGTTGGTGTGGTCGACTTCGGACGGACGGCGCCAGAAGGAGAAGTAGCTCGCGTCGATGGCCAGCTCGCCGCCCTTCTTGGCGAGCAGGAAGTACTGGTGGTCGTAGCCGGATCTTTCCGCGAACCGCGCCAGCCCCTGCCCGTCGGTCTTGCGCGTGGCGACCACCGCGTGGCCGGTCCGGTAGTCGAACCGGTAGAGGAGCACCTCGGCTCCCTGCACCGGCCGGCCCGTGGCGCCCTCGAGCACGCGCGCGTCGATCCGGCTGTCGCCCTCGCTGTTCTGCTGGTTCAGGACGACGAGCCCGGTGGCGAGGAAGTTGACGCCCATGATCCGGTTGTTCGCCTCCGCGAAGTCCGGGCGGACCGAGGCCACGATCGAATAGAAGCCGTGTTTCGAGAGCGGCGGCGTGATGTACGTGCGGTGCTCGCGGTAGTCGGGCGTCGCGGGAAGCGCCACCGTCCAGGCCGCCGCCGGGGTGGTGGCGAGCCGCTTCTTCATCTGCTGGCCGTCGGGCAGGAGGTTGTAGTCCTGGCTCGCGGCGATGTGAGCCTGGAGATCGACGGGGTACGCGCGCAGGTACAGCGTGCCGAAGTTCTTGTGAGTCACCAGCAGCGATCGGCGCTGGAGCGCGTCCGACTCCATCGACGCCAGCGCGTAGCTCGGTGCTTCGATGCGGGCGACGATCGTCCGGCAGGCCTGCCCACCCGGCGACGCCGGATAGGCCTTCGCCCCCGCGTCCGCGAGCGCCCGCGCGCGCACGAGGTTGTCTCGGCTGTCGCGCGCCTCGACGAACCCCGCCAGCGTCGCCTGCCCCATCGCCCACCAGGGCCGGTTCCTGAATCCGTCGAGACGCTTCCCGAGGTCGGCCAGCAGCGCATCTCGATCGCCGTCGTCGGTGAAGCTCGCGAACAGCGTGCGCGCCCGCGCGAGCCGCGCCTCCAGCTCCGCGTCGCGCGCGCCACGCCCGCGGTGCCAGGCTTCGAGATCGTCGAGGATCGCGCCGACCTTCACGAGCGGGTGGACGGCGGGATCGTCCAGCTTGACGCGCGCCGCGTTGCCGGGATCGCCCTTCCACAGCGGGGCGAAATCGAGCGCGAAGATCTCGTTCGACTGCTCGGGGCGCCATCCCTGTGTGTTCGAGAGCAGCTCCACGAACAGGTACGAGACCGCGTCGCGCAAGGTGCCGCGCACCTCGGGTGGGTACGTGTTGGCCTCCAGCACGCCGGAGAGCTTCGAGACCGGCTCCTTCCCCAGCGCCTCGCGAACCTTCCAGACCTCCTGGGTGGCGCGGGCGGCGGCGGCGAAGATCTGCTCCTGCGTCCAGGCCTTGAGATCGACGACGTCGTCCGACGCGATTTTTTCCCGCTGGCCGATCTCCCAGCCGTAGATCTCGCTGTAGGTCACCAGCGTGTGCGCATAGAAGAGGTTCAGCGCCGCGCGCGACAGCATCCCCTTCGGCCAGGGTTGGTCCTTGAGAGACCGCACCGCGGTCTCGTACCCGTGGAGCGCCATGCGCAGCTGCGCCTCGCGGACCAGGGCCTTCGTCCATTCGGGCTCGTCGTTGGTCTGGCGCGCCCGATCGCGGATCTTCTCCACCGCGGCGGCGGCCGCCTCGAGCTTCTGCTCGGAGGCGAGCCGCTCGACCTCCTTCCAGGGGGACGGCGGAACGGCCGGCGGAACGGGCCACGCTCCGGCGTCGCCTCCAAAAACGAGCGCCAGCGCGCCCAGCAACACGGTGGTCCACACCCGGGGCAGTTTCATCGCGTGCATTGGATGGTCGCAGACGGCCGACGCGGCGGGAAGATCTCGATCGATGACATCAGTCCACGCCCGTTCGCTGATACCGTACGGGCGTGACGAGCGAAGAAGAAGGACAGGAACAGCCGATCCTGTCCACCTGGATCGCCACGGGCATCCCGGCCGAGGCCTTGGGCTGCCTCGTCGCCCTGGCGATCATCCCGCTCGTCGCGGTGGCGGTGATTGTCATCGCCGGCGACGCCAAACTTCCCGACGGGCTTCAGGGCAGCACGCCCTACTTCCTGGGGACGGCCGGCCTGTTCGGCGGGCTGGCCGCGTGGTGGTACCGCCGCAACCGTGTGCGGCTCGAGCTGGTCCGCACGCCGGAGGGGCTCGCGGTCCGAGTCGCCGGCGTCACCGTCGTGACAACGCCTGTCGAGCTGGCGTACGGCTGGGAGAAGGTGCACCTCAAAGGCTCGCTGAAGACGACGGTCCTGCGCCTCGGCATCATCAAGGACGGCCAGTGCGTCCTCTCCCTCAGCGAGGAGTGGGGCGCTCTCCTCGGCGAGCCAGCGGGCTGGAACGAGGGCTTCCCGCGGCTCCCGACCGGGCCCGTCACGAAGCACTACACGGGGCTGGGCGGCCGGTTCGTCACCGACCTCGCCCAGCATCTGGCGTCGCCGCCACGCGCGCAGTAGTTCCGTCGATAGACGCGAGTCTACGCGGCCCGGCGCGAGCGCCGCCGCCCGACGAGCAGCACGGCGCACGCGATGAGCAACTCGGCCGCCGATGACCGCGTGGCCTCGCGTCCGACGCCACAGCCGCAACCGCTCGCACTCGCTCCGGAGGTGCCGCCGCTTCCGCCGCGCGCGGCGTCGGGCGCGCCCGTCACTCCTCCCGATCCCCCGGTCAGGCCGCCTGCGCCCGCCCCCGCGCCGCCGCCGCCGACGCCAGCGCCGCTTCCGCCGGTCGCCGCGGCGCCGCCCGTTCCCCCCGCGCCCATCGCGACACCGCCCGCGCCACCTGTTCCCGCGGCGCCGCTCGCGCCGCCGGTGCCGGCGCTCCCGCCGGCGCCGCCGGTGCCGGCGCTCCCGCCGGCGCCGCCCGTTCCAACGCTCACGTCGGCGGGCCGATCGATCGCGCTGTCGACGGCGTCGACGCCGGGTGAATCGGTCGGGGACTTGTCGGCGGTCGCGTCGGCGATCGCGTCGCGCCCGGCATCGGTCGCCGCATCGACGCCCGCGTCGGTCGCCGGCGCCGGCGCGATCGTCAGCAACGAAATCCCGAAACGAGGTAGGTCGAACGACACGGTCGCCGTTCCGCCCGCGACGTCGATGGTCTGCGCCGGCATGAGCATCACTGGATCCATCGCCGCCTGCAGCGCTGCGATCTGCAGGGCTGACGGCGTTGCCGGGCTGCCTTGCGACGTCCAGACCGTGTACGCATCGCCGTGCGTATCGTCGACGCGCAGGTGCGTCACGGTCACGCGCGTTCCGAACGCGGGCGGCACCTTGACCGCCAGCCGCACGGGCGCGGCGGCGGCCGTGACCAGATCGTCGTGGTAGTTCCAGACCAGCACCTGCACCTTCTGTCCGTTCAATGTCGCGAGCGCATCGACGTCCGCCTGGCCGCGGACGCTGTTCGCGAGGATCGCGCTCAATGTCAGCGCGCCGCTGCTGGTCACGGGCAGCCGCGTTCCGTCCAACGCGCCGAGGAGCTTGAACGCGCCCATCACCGGCAGATTGATCCCGTTGGTCGTCAGCGCGCGGTAGCCAGCGAAGTACGGCGTGCTTGGGAACGTGAACGCCCACGTCATCACGCCGCCGACCTTCACGCCGATCTGCGCTTCGAGCTCCAGCGTCCGCTTCATCATGGCGACTTCGTACGCGCCGTACGCGGGCGAATTTCGGTAGGCGTCGGCGGGGGTCATGCTGACCGGGCAGGCGGCGCATCCGTCGGGGTCTGCCTCGGTGATGTAGATCGGCTTCTGTTTGAACGCGGCCACCGCGGCGACCGCGTTCATGCCGCTCTGGTGTAAGCGAAGCTGGTTACCGAGGTTCATCTGAACGTGGTTACTGGTGATCGCGACGCCGCCCTTGGCGTGGAAGCTGATGAGATCGAGGCGCGCGCCGTTCGCGCCGCTGGCGGCGTTGGCCCCGCTCGCGCAGTGCTGCAGAAACTGCGGCAGGAACGTGCCGTTCGCCGACGCGACCGCCGGCCCGCCGACCTGCGCGTTCGGCAGGACTTGGTGGACGGCGGCCTCCGTGTAGTCATAGAGCTTGAAGTAATCGGCGGGCGTTCCGTGCCAGTAGTCGAGGTCGGGCTCGTTCCACAGCTCCCACAGCCACGCGCTCTCGACCGACGGGTAGCGCGCGTTCTCGTGCATGACCCAGGCTTTGATCAGGTTCGCCCACTTCACGTAGTCCTTGGGTGGATAGAAGCAGCCTCCGTCGAGCGCGTAGGTGCTCGAGTTCATGTACGGCGTCCCCTTGGTCGACAGCGCCTGCGGCATGAACGCGATCTCCGCGAGCGGACGCGCGCCGGCATTCGTGATCGCATCCATGATCCCGTCCATCAGCGTCCAGTTGTAGACGGGGTTGCCGGCGGCGTCTTCGGTGTACGCGTTCGTCGATCCCCACTTGAGCGACGGCATACCGTTTCCCGTGTTGAGCAGGAAGTGCGTGCGCACGTAGACCGGCGCCGTGTGCGCGGCTGCGAGCGCCGCGAGCAGAGATTTGCCGTCCGCCGTCGTCGCGTAGTTGACCTCGTCGAAGCCGTGATACGGCCACACGCGTTCGAGGCGTGTCCCGGCCGCGGTCGCATCCACGGAGACATCGATCGGCGCCGTCTGGGCGTTGGCGACAGCCGACACACCGACCAAACAGGCGCCGAGACCCACCTTTACCAGCAGCTCCCTCATCCGCGCGCAAGGCGACTGGCCGACCGCACCGCAGCTCAGAAATCGTGCCTCGACCGCACGATTCCTGAGATCGCGTCACAACACGGCTGTCCCCGCGACAATCAGTGACAATCAGGGACAGGCGCGCGGCGTGCTCAGTTGCGAGCGCACGTTTGCGATGGTCGTCCCCCAGCTCGAATTCGGGTTGTACTGCGTGAGGGCGACGACGCCGTCCGCGATCCGCGCGTTGATGTTGGCGACGACGTCCCAGTTCGCATCGTGACCGGCCGAGCTTCCGTTCACGCCGTAGCCCGTGTCCGCGAGGATCGGTTTTCCGGTCACCTGGCTGACGCCCGCCCACGTCATCAGGTTCCCGGGGCGGATCGTGGCGGACGTGGCGTCGGTGCTTCCGCCGGACGTGTTGATGAACGTGAACTTCGTCATGTCGAAGTGCGAGTACCAGTCGGCGCCGTTGTCCATCCCGTTGCTGCCGACCCACGGTGAGATGTCCAGCGAGAAGACGGCGTTCGGAAGGACCTGTTTCACCGCGTCGACGAACTGACCCATGATCGTGCCGGCCTGTGCCGCGGTCATCGGCTGCGTCTGCGAGTTCGTGTACGTGTATTGGTACCAGTCCGGCTCCATCTCGAAGATGATCGGCTTGGTCGTGCCGTAGCAGCTCGCGAACCCTTGCGCGTAGCTCTTGTAGACATTGATGATGGCGGTGAGGTTCTGCTGGATGTCGGCGGCGCCGTTGTGGCAGAGATCGTTGTTGCTGCCACAGGAGGTGACGTTGCAATCGCAGCGGCCGAAGTGGCGCTTCGCGTAGAACGCCGCCACGTACGCGACGATCACGGGCACCTTGTTCACGAGCTGGCCGTTCGACGCGGTCTCCGTGCAGACGGACATCATGTCGAACGTGTCCTTCTGTCCCATCCAGCCGGGCGTGAAGATGTCGAGCTGCGGGGTGAGCGCCGTGTTCGACTTCGCGTTTCCGTCGATCGCGCCGAAGTGAAATCGGCACGAGCCGAAGACCTTGTTGATGGCGACGACGCCGCCCGTTCCACCGGTGCCGGTCGTACCCAGGCCGCCGGCGCCTCCGGTGCCGCCGCGTCCGCCGCTGGCGCCGCCCGCTCCGCCTCGCGCGCCGCCCGCCCCGCCGGTTCCGCCCGCCGCGCCGCCCGTTCCGCCCGCTCCAACTCGCGCGCCGCCGCCGCCCGCCGCCGCGCCGGCTCCGGTCGTTCCGCCGTTGCCTGCGTTGCCCGCGCCGCCTGCGCCACTTCGCCCCGCCGCTCCCGCGCCGCCCGCCGTTCCCGTGGTGCCGGCGACTTCACCGGCCCCCGCGCCTCCCGCGGTGCCGCCGGCGCCGGCGTTCGTGCCGCCCTGCCCCGCCCCGCCCGCGCCGGCTGTTCCGGAGACGCCGGCCGGTCCGCCCGTGCCCGCTCCCGCGTCGCCGGGAGATTCGCTGCCGCTACATCCGATCCAGGCGAGCGCCACCGCCGCCCACGCGATTCGCGACCAAAAGGTAAGGGCCGACTTCATCACCACTTTATGTGGCAACTTCTGGTCCCCTTCGTCAATTGCCATGGGAACCCTCAAAGGGTTCCCAAACCCGCCCGCGATGGTACGCGCCGAGCAAAGCTCGGCGGCTCCCCACGCGCGGTTCACCGTCGAGGACACGATCCCAGGCGCGATGTCGATTTCACTCAAAAATCCGGTCGTCCGGACAGTATTCATTCGGTGGTCTCGCTCCGTCTAATTCGCTCCCTTTCGCCCGTCGCGGCGCCGAAGGGTGACTGCCTCGAGACGTTCGAGCGGGAGCTGAACTACGTCTTCGGGACGCTGCAGCGGCTGGGCGCGCGCCCGGGCGACATGGAGGATTTGCTGCAGGAGATCTTCGTGGCATTGCAGCGCAACTGGCCGACGCTGGACACGACGCGTTCCCTTCGCCCCTGGCTGTTCGGCGTGGCGTTCCGCGTCGTGCGCACGCAGCGACGGCGGCGCGCCCGCGAGGCACCGCACGCCAGCCTGGACCCGGAAGACCGCGCCCCGACGCCGGAGGCGTGGCTGCAGGGACAGGAATCGATGGCGTTGCTGTCGGAGGCGCTGGAGCATGTGCCCGTGTCCCGTCGGTCCGTCGTCATCAAGCACGATCTGGACGGTCTCGACGTCCGCGACATCGCGCGCGAGCTGTCGATCACGAAGTTCGGCGTCTACGCGCGGCTCTACAAGGGACGCAAGGAGCTGGCCGCCGCCGTCCGGCGATTGCAGAAGACGGGGTCGCGGCCATGAAGGGCGAGCGCGACAGTTCCGGCCTGGATCCCGAGCTCGAAGCGTTCCTCACGCCGCGGAAGATCGAACGCGAGATGCCATTCGAGCTCCGCGCGCGCGTGCTGACGCGCGCGCGCGCGACGCTCGCGGGTGAAGCGATCCCGCCCGTACAACCGCCGCAAGCGCGGCCGATGCCGATCGCGCGACGGCGTCGTCTGTTCCGGTTCGCGGCCGCGGCGTCGATCGCAATCGCCGGCGCGGCGGTCGGCGCGGTGGCGGTGCTCCACGGTCGCGATCGTCTGTCGCCCCAGGTTTCGCCGGATCGATCGGCGACGCTGAACGCTCCCGTCACACGGGACACCAGCCCTTCAAGCGAGGCGCCCCTGCCCGCTCTCGAGCATGACGCCGCCAGACCGTCTCACGTCGCACGTCCTGGCACGAAGGGCGATCCGTTCGCCGCCGAGCTGGAGCTGCTTCAACGCGCGCACGCAGCGTACACGCGCCACGATTTCACCGCCGCGCTGACCGTCGTAGCGGAACACGCGCGCCGGTTTCCCAGGGGACACCTCGCCGAACAGCGCGAAGCGTTGCGCGTGCGGTCGCTGCAGGGCGCTGGTCGCACGGACGAAGCGCATCGCGCCGCTGCCGCGTTCGCGGTCCGGTTTCCACGCAGCGTTCTGCTGCCGCGGGTCGCGGAGGGGTCGGAATCGTCGGAGCGGTGATCGGCGCCGTCGCGCTGGCGTCGCTGGCGCTGTCCGAGGGCGATGCCCGAGCCGCGCCTCTAACCGTACGGCTCGAGTACGCCGCGGGCCCCGGCTGCCCTGACGCCGCCGACTTCAAGGCCGTCGTGATCGCGCGGCTCGGGTACGATCCCTTCCTCGAAAGCGCGGCAGAGCACGTGCTGGTCCGCATCGAACCGCAGAACCGGACCGTCGACGGAATAATCGAATGGCGCGACGCGAGCGGCAAGTGGGCCGGCGAGCAGACGTTCCCATCCGTGAGCACTGACTGCCCGAGGCTGGTGCGCGCCATGGGCTTTGCGCTCGCCGTGCAGATTCAGCTGCTGGCGAGGGCGGCCGCAGCACCCGACGCGAACGCCGTGGCGCCTTCCGAGCCGGCGCCGCCGGCCGAAGCCGCCGGCGTCGCGAACGCGAACCAGCA
This sequence comes from Polyangia bacterium, assembly GCA_035607075.1. Classification (GTDB taxonomy): domain Bacteria; phylum Myxococcota_A; class Polyangia; order Fen-1088; family Fen-1088; genus JADGRB01. The sequence continues at coordinate 1,987 of DATMZL010000561.1, read as the reverse complement.
AGGCGCGCCGGCGCCGACGGCCGCCAGCGCGACCACCGTCGGCCCTGCACCAACCACCGGACCGCGGCCAGCCCTTGCCATCGGCGTCGGACCAGCCGTCGGATTCGGGATGTCGTCGGGGCCGCTGATCCTGGGACGCCTGTTCGGCGCCGTCGCATGGCCGCGCGTCTCGCTCGAGCTCGCCGGCGTTGCCAGCCTACCCGCGACGACCCGACGCGCGGATGGCGCGGGCTTCTCGCAGCAACTGCTGCTCGCCGGTGCCGCCGCGTGTGCCACGTCGGCCCGGTGGAACGCGTGCGCCGTCGCGAACGCGGGCGCCGCCCGGATGGCCGGCGAGAACATCGACCGCCCCACCTCCGCGACGGTGCCGATCGTCGAAGCCGGTGTCCGCGCCGGTGTCATCCAGCGCTTCGGACGCCGCGCCTTCTTGCGCGCACACGTGGACGGGTTGGTAAACGTGACGCGCTGGACGGCGACTCTCGATCAGGTCCCGGTCTGGACGGCGCCGCGTTTCGCGGCGGCGCTCGCCGTCGACGCCAGCGTGCAGTTTCCGTAACCCGGCTACGGCGCGGTCACGACCACCTGCGTGCCGTCGTAGCGGACCGCCTGGTCGGGCGTGCCGGTGACGCCGATGCCGCCGCCGTGATTCGCGCCGACGAACACGACGTTGAACGTTCGCGTCGCCGGCATGCCCGTGTAGCTGCCGGTGCGCGCGCCGATCGTCAGCGTCTTGGCCGCGTTGTTCCAGGTGAACGGGATCTGCGCGTACTGGCCCATCTCGTAGTTGTACGTGTCGCCCTCGTCCTCGTAGAGGGTGAACGACGCGTCCGCCCCGGCATAAACGCGGATCTCGAGCGGATCGATGCTCTGCGTGGCGTACTGGATCATCGGCCCCATCGGAAGGATCGAGCCGCCCCGGACGTGAAGCGGGAACTGGCTGAGCGGCGCATCGATAGTCTTCGTGGTTGCGCCCGCGGTCGTCGATCCCGTCCAGAAGTCGTACCAGGTGCCCGTCGGCAGGTAGACCGATCGGCTGGTCGCCCCCGTCGCGGTGACGGGACTGACCAGCAGCGCGGGTCCGAACATGAACTGATTCGTGATGCCGTAGACCATCGTGTCGTCCTGAAAATCGAAGACCAGTGGACGCATGATCGTGTAGCCGGCGCTCGTCACCTTCCAGGCGAGCGAATAGATGTACGGCATCAAGCGGTAGCGAAGGTTGTCGACGGCCAGCATGTTGGCCTTGCCTGTGGCGCTCCACTGCGAACCGTAAAGTTCCTTGGGCGCCTGGCCGTGGATCCGGAACATCGGGTTGAAGGCGCCGAACTGGAACCAGCGCGTGAACAGCTCCTCGCTGGGCGTCCCGAAGTAGCCGCCAATGTCAGTCGTCCAGTACGGCATCCCCGAGATGGCGAAGCTCAGGCCGCCCGGGATCTGCGCGGCGTAGACGGGCTGTGACGCCTGGATGTCACCCGACCAGCAGGCCGCCGCGTAGCGCTGCAGGCCCGCGAACGCGCTGCGCGTGAGGATGTAGACGCGCTTGTTGTTCGGCCCGACCTTGCGCCAGCCCTCGTAGACCGCCTTGTTGTGCTGGAGCGGGTAGGCGTTGATCACCAGCGCGCCCTTCCCGAGCGCGGTGTTGGCGGCGTGCACGTTCACGCCCTCCGGATAGCTCTGGGGCTCGGTGTTGTCGGCCCAGATCGCGTCCCAGCCGTACTTTCCGATCAGGCGATCGTACGATTGCTGGTAGACGAGCGTCCGGGCCATCGCGTTGAACGTGTCGTAGAAGTGGTAGGTGCCGCCCGACGTCGTCGTCGGGTAGAGCGCGTTGATCGCGTTCAGGGCGTTGTAGTTGTCGAGCTCGCCCGCGACGGTCGCCATACCGTTCGATCGTGTCTGGTAGAGCGGCCAGATCGAGATCATCGTGTGGATGTGGGCCGCATGCAGCTGGTTGACGATCCCGGCCGGATCCGGATACCGGCCCGCG
>DATMZL010000857.1:0-8559 GCA_035607075.1 Polyangia bacterium | reverse complement strand
CCTCACGAGACCCGCGATCCCGAGAGCTTCCAGCACCCGCACGACGGGGTATTTCCCGTCGCGCGCGAGTTGGGTCTGGAGCTCGCCGATGAGCGCGACGTCATCGTAGGCGAGGTTGAACTCCTCTTCGAACGGAACGAGCACTCCGCCTTCGACGACCCTGCCGGCTCCGACGACCCTGCCGCGATCCTTCCCGGGGCGCTCTCCTGACGCGGAAGAACCGTCGACGTGAAACGCCAGGAACTCTGGGAATCGTGGGTGGACCAGCACGCTCCAACCACCTCGCTCGCCGACAAGGCGGTATCCGCGCCCGGTCGAGAAGTGGCGCACGCGCCACTCCGACCAGGTACGCCCATGTTCGTTGCGCGCGAGGCAGGTCGAGTGGCACTCGCCCGCGAGCTCGAAAGCGGGATGGTCAAACTCTTCAGTGAAGTAGGGCTGGAGGAACTCGAACTGCCCCTCGAGCTCGAGCACCGGCAGTCGGCAAATCGAGCACGCGTGCAGGCTCACCGTCGGCGATCGTACCATTTGCGCGTCGCTTGATCTTGACACCGGCGCAATGCGCGACGCTTTCCGCGATGGCGCGCGGAACAACGGCCGTTGATGCTACCCTGCCGCAATGAATAATGATGCACGGACGCAGGCAAAGGTGAAGCTGGCGGAAGTCGTAAAGCGCGTGATGGCCGACGGGAAGATCGACGCGTCCGAACGCGAGGAGATGAAGAGCGTCTACTCGCTGCTCACGGTCACCGACATCAAGGAGGTCTTGACGGGCTACCTCGCCGGGGTCCGGGACGAGGTCCTGGCGGACGGCCAAGTGTCCGAAGAGGAGCGCGCACGTTGCCGACGCCCTCGCCGAGCTGAAGCTTCCGCGGGAGCTCGTGCCCGCGGACTTTCGAGCGCTGCTCTGATCCTTCCGACGCGCTCGCGCGAGACGCGTCGGCGCCGCGATGCTCACGAACGGTGATGCCACACATCACTGATCATCACTGGTCAGAACGTGTCGGCACGCCTAGGTTCGTCCGCGTAAGCCGACCAACCCATGAGGCGCATCATCGTCAAGCGCGCCCTGCTCGCGATCACGGCGCTGTTCGCGCTGATCGCCGCAGGCGGCGCCGGTTTTCTCGTGTTGCTGCGACCGAGGGTTCGGCCCCCGTCGAGCGAGGTCGTCGCGCGCACGCCCGAGCGCCTCGCGCGCGGCGCCTACCTCATGAACAACCTGCTCCGCTGCGTGGCATGCCACTCCCAACCGGATCCGGAGCGCTTCGGCATGCCGATCCCGCGGGGAGCGGCCCTGGCCGGCGGACAGCTGTTCGATCGCTCGTTCGGGCCGCCCGGAATCTTCCAGGCACCCAACATCACGCCCGATCCCGACACCGGTATCGGGCGCTGGACCGACGGTGAGTTGATGCGGGCGATCCGTGAGGGCCTGCATCGCTCGGGGCGGGTGTTGTTCCCGATGATGCCGTACCCCGCCTTGCGGGAGATGGGCGACGAGGATCTGCGGTCGGTGGTCACGTACCTGCGTGCGGCCACGCCCGTCAAGCGGACCACGCACCCGATCGAGGTGAACTTTCCTTTCAACCTGCTGATGCGCGCGATCCCGGCGCCGGTGACCGCACCGGTGTACCCGCCCGATGCGAACGACGCGGTCGCCTATGGCGGCTACCTGGTCGGGCTGGCGGGCTGTCGCCGCTGCCATACCCGGGAGAAGCGCGGCCAGGAGATCGCTCACGAAGCCTTCGCCGGCGGCGTCGAATTCGGCATCGCCACGGCAGCCGGCCGCTTCCACGTGGTGAGCGCGAACATCACCACCGACCCGGCCACCGGATACTTCGGTCGCACCAGCAAAGCCGAATGGATCGGCCGCGTCCGCTCGTTCGCGGCGCTCCGCGATGACCCGCCCCGCGTAGCGAACGGGCTGAACACCGTGATGCTCTGGCGCGAATACAGCGGCCTCACCGACGCCGACCTCGGATCGATCTACGACTACATGCGGACGGTCAGCCCGGTGAAGAAGAGGGTCGATTCCTTCCCCGACGCCCACTGCCCTCAGATCGCGACGCCCGAGGCGCTGACAAATACGACGACGATCACCAGCTGTGCCCAGGCCGCGCCTGGCGGTTTGTAGTGGGTGACGCCGATCTCGAGCTGCAGGTTGGCCTGCGACAGCACCTGGGCGGGGATCTCGAGTGCGTCGAGCGACGTCGCCTCGACGACGAGTCCCTGCATCGACGCGTTGTAGCGCGAGGACGCATCATTCAGCGATGCCTGCAGCGCGTCTTTCGGCGTCCATTCCCCCTGCTGCACGCCGCCGAGCCAGCGGCGCAAAACCGCGTCCATTCCCTTCAGTCGCGCGGGCGGCGGGAGGTTGCTCCGCTGGCGCGCGCTGGTGATCCGACTCAGCACCTGGTTCACGTCGGCGGTGTGGTCGTTGCTATGGTGGAAACGGTAGCCGCAGGCGACGGCGCCGATCGCGGGCGGGCTGTCGAACAGAGCCGGGCCCAGCGCCACCTCGTCGATGTCCGGCGCCATCAACGCATGGCGCCCGAGCGGCATGGCGAGCGCGTAATCGACCCAGCGGCCCGCGTCGCGCGTGTGCGGCACCAGCGCCGAGAAGAAGGTCCCGTCGCGGATCGTACCGACAACCTGCCAGCCAGCGAGCAGGCCCAGCGCGATGGTGTTCATCTCCTGAACGGCGTTCGACGTCATGTCCGCGAACTCGCTCGGTCCGAGGGCGGCCGCAAAGTAATGGCGCGCCACCCGCGTAGCTGCCGCCGATTGCCCGTCGGCGAGCCGGACAGCCGGCAGCCTGGCCTCGCCACGCACCGCGTTCAGCGCGGCCAGCACCGCCGGCCCGAAGGTTGCCGGATCCGTCACCGGTTGTGACGCGGCATGGGCCGGCTGGAGATAGATCAGCGGCCTCTGCAGATCCCGGCGCGCGAGCACCTGGACGATCGGCTGCGCCAGCACCGAGCGGGGGGGCGCGTACACGACCTGCATCCACGCCATGTCGTCGCCGGGCGCCATCCGACAGGTGATCCGAAACTCCGGCCGCGGCACCGACGGATCGACGAGGCACGCGGCGACGCCGAACCGGCCCTGGTTGGCGTAGCCGGCGATGTATTCGGCGGCGCCGTCCAGGCGTCCCTCGATGGTCAAATCCCCGTTGGCATCCGGCGCCGGCGACAGCGGTTGCAAATCGACGGGCGTCGACTCGAACGCCGCCGCGACGACCGCGCGACCGTGTGCGCGGCCGAACCAGAAGCCGACGTGTCTCGCATCGGCGAGCAGTCGGGCGACGAGATCGGAAAAGATCTGGTTCTTCCAGCGCGCGAGCAGCACGTCGTCTGAATCCGTCTCCGGCACGTTGGCCTTGAGAGTCTGCAGCCCGACGGACGGCGCGAATACGCCACAGGCCGCAGTCAGAAACTGCTGCAGCGGCTCGGGCGCCGGCGCTTGCTTCGCCAGGTAGAACCGCCCGAGCTCGCGCGCCGCGCAAGCCATCGCGCGCGTGAGCGCAGAGCTGTGCCCCAGCGCAGAGTATTCTCGGGCAAACGTCTTCTCCCACGCGCTCCGCGGGGTCCAGAGACCGTCCGCCGCGTCGGCCGGATCGCCTGCCGGTTCGACGGGCCATCCTTCCGGCGGCACCTCCGCGGTCTGCAGCGGCGGCAGCGTGACAGGTTTGGCCTCGAGCTCAGCGAGGCGGGCCTGGCTCGGGAACTCGACGATCGGCCTCGACGCCGCGGTGCCGCAACCCAACGCCAACGAGACCGCTGCCGCCAGCACCCTCACCTTCGTCATGACCCGAGGATGCCACAAACTTCGCGCAATCTACTGGATCGGCGCGGTGCCAATCTTCCAGACAACCTCCATCTCCGGCGTCAATCCGCCGCCGAGACCGACGCTCTCCTCCTCCAGCGTCAGCCCCGTGGCGCGGCCCAGGAACATCCACGACTGTCCCTCGATCACCGAGGACGTGACGTAGCCCGCCTGCACCCAGGTCTCGACGGCCGTCACGTTCGCGCGATCGACCCACTGACACGCCAGCGTGGGCGCCTTCAAGCGGGACGATTTTCCGTCGGGCTCGAGGGCCACGCACCGCAACCGCCAGGCCGCGGGCGCATCGCGGGCCGGCTGCGGCTGCGCCGGGCAGACCGCCGCGTCCGGATCGAGCTCGATGACGACAACCTCGCCGTCGCGGCGCCAGCGGCCGCGCATGCCGTGCTGATCGCGGAGAAAGATGTTGGACCGAGCTTGCGTGCGGCCCGACAGAGGGCTCGGGTACATCGAGCTCCGGTACTCCCGGGAGCGGCACCCGGTCGCGGTGCCGTCCGCGCCGAGGTCCAGCGTCACCGTGCCGCGGGAGAAGATCGTCTCAGACGACTGCGAGCAACTCTTCGTGCTTTGGTGCTGCAGCGTCCCGGCAAAGTGGCCCGGCACGAAAGGAACGACGCGCGTCCCCGGCAGCGCGAGCGGCTTGACCGGCGCTGGCGCCGCTGCAGCGGCAGCGCCTGCGGGGACAGCCCACAGGAACAAACCCGCGACCAGCTGCGCCATCATCACCACGAGATCACCATCATATCGGACGGAACGAGGTCGTTCCTGTCGCGGGCGATTGAGGCGCGGGGCCGCCGCTCCGATTAAGCGGCGGCCCTCGTCGCGAGTCAGGGGCGCACGGATCGGAAACCTGCGCGAACCTCCTGTGAAAAGACCTGCGGCTGCTCCCAGGCGGCGAAGTGTCCGCCCTTGTCGAGCTTGTTGTAGTGAACGAGCTTCGGGAACGCCTTCTCCGCCCAGCTCTTCGGGCACGCATAGAGCTCGTCGGGGAAGACGCTGACGGCGGTCGGAATGCCGACGCCCTTGGCGTTCAGGAACGGGAACTTGTTTTCCCAGTACAAGCGGAACGAAGAGACCGCCGTGTTCGTCAGCCAGCAGAGCGTGATGTTGTCGAGGACGTCGTCCCGCGTGAGGCCCTCGCGCTGGCCGTCGAAGACGCGCGCGATCAGCTCGTAGCTGGCCCTGTCGTGATCGATCATGAGCGCCGCGAGGCCGACCGGCGAATCGGAGAAGGCGGTCATCGACTGCGGGCGCGTCGCCATGAACAGCGCGTAGGCGACGTGCTTGTAGACGTAGAGGAGCTTGTCGTACTCGCGCTTCTCCTCGGCCGAAAGGCCAGCGGGCGCCGGCGCACCAGCCCAGGCTCCCGGATCGATGTCGTTCGGCACGCAGCCGGGCATGTTGGTGTGGATGCCGAGTAACCCGGACGGCGCCTGCGTCCCCATCACCTCCGTGACGACGGCGCCCCAATCGCCCCCCTGTGCCACGAACTTGTCGTACCCGAGGCGCTTCATCAACGTGGTCCAGGCGCGCGCGATCTTGACCGGTTCCCAGCCGTCGTTCGTCGGGCTCGGCTTGCCCGAGAACCCGTAGCCCGGCATGGACGGAATCACGACGTGGAAGGCGTCCGCCGCCGTCCCGCCGTGCGCCGTCGGATTGGTCAGCGGCTCGATGATCTTCATCTGCTCGATGATCGAGCCCGGCCACCCGTGCGTGACGATGAGCGGCAGCGCATCGTCGTGCTTCGATTTGACGTGGATGAAGTGAATATCCAGACCGTCGATCTCCGTGATGAAGTTCGGCAGAGCGTTCAGCCGCGCCTCGCACTTGCGCCAGTCGTAGTCGCTCGCCCAGTAACGCGCGAGTTTCTGGATCGTCGCCAACTGCGTGCCCTGTGACTGATCAGCGACGGTTTCCCGTTCTGGCCACCTTGTCGCCTCGATTCGTTTGCGCAAGTCGGTCAGCTCCGCGTCTGAAAAATTCACGCGAAATGGACGGATGGCTGCCTTGCCTGTTGCCTGCTGGGTGCCTGGCGTCGCACTGGATTGAGCCACGGTATCCTCCTTCAAGAGTTTGGGTCCTCGAATGGATGCGACCGTGCCGACGCGTTGGGGAGTGTCCGCCCGATCAGAAAGCTCGCTTTAGGTTGGCGACCTACTCACGCCTGGCGCCCGATCATTGCGCGGCGCCGAGGACGCGTTGCAGGACCCGCGGCGGCCGATCGAGACGGAGGCCGCGCAGGCGGCACGGGCCTATAGCTTGGAGAATGACGAGCACCTGGAGCTCGCGCTGCGGCTGATCGGAAAATTCAGTTAACGCATGACCTTCAACATCGCGCCCGAGGAATAGGCGTTGAACTCCGGCGCGTACATCGACTGCACCGTGGCGGGGCCCACCCGGAAGGCGCCCGCCATGTTGGCGCGCACGCGGTACTTGAACGTGTACTCGCCCACCGGAAGTCGCTGGAAGAAGAAGTTCGCGCCCGAATCGCGCGTCTCCTCGTACCAGGAGATCCCCAAGTTGTAGCGATGGCCCGACACCGCGCCCTGCGACTCGAAGCCCGCGGCCCGCGGATCGCGCAGGTGGACGTATTCGGCCGCGTGCTTGGTCCGCAGCGAGATCTGCACCTCCACCTCGTCCCCCACCGCGAGCGGTGTCCCCTCCTTGATCGGCGTCAGCGTCGCCTCCCGTCCACCGGTGTCGCGCTTGAAGTAGCGGCGCGAGACCGAGAAGAAGTCCCCTCGCCCTTCGGCGGGCAACTGCTCGGTCGAGAAGTGCCAGGTCGCGCTGGCGAACGCGAACCCCTTCGTGTCCTTCGCGACCGTGACGGTGGCGGTCTCCTTGCCGACCGCGCTCCCGGGGATGACGATCTGGTTCTTCTTGCCGGTGTACGTGTCGGGCTCGAACACCATCTCCGTCGTCTTGCCCGCCACCGTGATCCGCGCGTTCTCGCGAATGCCGAGCGCTCCCTCCTTCTTCAGATAGTGGACGAGCGAATAGATGACCTCGGCGGTCGCGCGCGTGCTCTTCCACTGGTTCAACTTCTTGTTGAGCAGCAACCACAGCACGAGGCCGTTTTTCTTGTCGCTCAGCGGATCCAGCTCCGTCAGCACGCGCAGCGCCGAGGCGTGCGTCTCGATCGTGTCGTTGTACCAGAGCCAGCTCCGGTCCTCGGGCGCCCAGAACGTCCCCTCGTCCTGCCGGGTCTTCGCCGAATCCATGACGCTCGCCCACACCAGCTTCGCGTCCTTCGTGCGTCCCGCCCGGTGCAACGTCATCGCGAGCAATCCTTTGAGATACGGCGAGTGCTCCTTCCAGTGTCGGAAAGAAAACGCCAGGATCTCCTTCTGCTCCTCCGCGGTCAGCGCCCCGCCCACCCAGCTCGCGTCCGGGTAGCTGCCCGCGACGTAGTTCAGGAACGTCAGCCACTCCCAGCAGCAGTCGTCCTTTCTCATGTGGCGGAGGTAGTCGCTGCGAAAGTGCTGGGCGAGGTACACCCAGCCGCGGTTCACGACCTCTTTCGGGATCGGCACCTTGAACTCGGCCGCCCGGGCGAACCCGGACATGATGTAGAGGGTCATGTACGGATCGGGAGGCCCGCCCGGAAACCACGGGAATCCGCCCAGCGACGTCTGCGCCTTCTGCAGCTTCGTGAGCGCGGCGCCGCGCTCGGCGGCCGCGATCCTGGGATCGAGCACGTTGACGAGCTGCTCTTTCGATCCCTTCGCCAGCGGCGCGCCCCGCGCCTCGTCGAGCCACGGCGACTCCTCGAGCGCCATCTTGCGGTTGGGATCCGCGGCGTCGAACGTCTCGAGCGGCGTCTCGCGCGCCGAAAAAGTCTTCGCCATCTTTGCGACCGCAGGGTGATCGCGGAACACGCTCGACACGATCCCGGCGGACAGGAATCGGTTGAGGGTCTGCTCGGTGCACTCGTACGGGTAGCGGACCAGGTAGGGAAGCGCCTGCAGCACCGTGTAGAACAGCTGCGCGTCGACGGTGATCACCATCTGGTCGTTCACGCGTGAGGCGTCCGCCCCGCGCATGTCCTGGAATGTGATCTCGCGCCGGTCCTTCCCCTTGAGCGTCACGAACTTCGACTGCACCAGGTGCATGCGCGACGGAAGCACCGGCAGCGGCCGCAGCTCGCCGTCTGAAAGGCCGCCGGCCACGCCTGTGACCTTCAGCGACGCCATGCCGACCTGCCGCGGCGCCACGAGCGAGAAGGCGACGTTCGTGCCGGCCCCCTTGCCGACCTTGAACCGCCGGACGAGATCCGCCGGCTTCAGACCGAAGTCGGCGGCCATGTCGCGGCCCGTGTCCGGATCGGCCAGCGCGAAGCGCAGCTCGCCGGAGAGCTCGCGATCGGAGGCGTTGTTCACGACGACCTTGAGGTCGGCGCGATCTCCCTCGCGCATGAAGCGGGGCACGCTGGGGCGGACCATCAGCTCCTTGATCGACTGCGCCTGCTTGTTCACCGAGCCCGAGAGCAACGTCTTCGAGACGGCGTGGACCCACAGGCTCCACGACGTCACGGAATCGGGGACGGTGAACGCGATGCTCGCGGAGCCGTCGGCGCCGGTGAGCAGCTGGGGTTGCCAGAAGGCGGTCTCGGAGAAGTTCGCCCGCAACGGGACCGCCGCCGCGGCGTCCGGACCGCGCCCGCCGCTCTTCTTGTCGGCGGCCTTCCCCGCGAGGTAATCGACCCTGTTCTTCTCTTCG